>NZ_BAAAQN010000025.1:0-137452 GCF_039531695.1 Catenulispora yoronensis | reverse complement strand
CCGGCCAACCGGCTGGGGCACGTTCTTTGATTAGGACTTGATAGTCCAGGCCAATGCAGTGCTCACCAGCCGGCAGCTGTAACCCGGAAGTCTGCCCCATGGACTCGCTCCCGGGAATCATTAGGCCCGTACTTCCTCACCCAGAAGCTGCTGCCGCTCATGGCCGACGGCGGCGCCATCGTCAACACCAGCAGCAACTCGGCATCGGCGGCGGGGCTCACACCCGGCTACGCGGCCTACGGCTCGATGAAGGGCGGCCTCAATGTGCTGACCCGCTACATGGCCAAGGAATTCAGCCCCCGTGGCATCCGCGTAAACGCCGTCGCGCCTGGCCCGACCCGCACCCGGCTCGGCGACGACGGCTTCAGCCGGCACCCGGAGGTGATCCCGGCGCTCGCCGCCAGGACCGCGCTGGGCCGGATCGGGGAGCCGGAGGATGTCGGCGCGGTGATCGCCGCGCTGCTGTCGGAGGAGAGCCGGTGGGTGACCGCGCAGATCATCGACGTGTCGGGCGGCTTCAACCTGTAGAGGTGCGATCCGGCCGCGTCCGACGGCGTGCCGCGCCTCGTTGAATGGCAGGATCGTCAAGGCTTTTGTTGATTCAAAATGGCGCTGAACAACGCTCGTCGGCACTTGGCTCGTCAAGGTGTTGTGCTTTTGCGTCGGATTCCAGGCGCGATTCCAAGGTCGGTTCGATGGTAGAGCCGTGATCAACAATAATTCTCAACCAATGTACCAATCTGGTGGCCTGTCTGCTCCGAATGCACATCGGCCATGCAAGAAGCCATGCCGGTCGCTACTGGCCGGATCAGGGCTTTTCACGAGCGGCGCGCACGCGCCGGATTGGGAGCACAGTCATGGATCACGAGAGCACACAGTCGGCTTCGGGGGTTTCCCGCCGTGGCCTGGTCCGCGGGGCAGGCGGGGCGGCGCTGGTGGGCGCGGCCCTGCTGGCCGCCGGGCGCACGCCCGCCGAGGCGGAGACGAAAGGGACCGCTGCCGCCGCGGCGGGCGCCCCGGTCACCAGCCACCAGAACGTCGCGACGGCCGCTGCCGAGCCGCTGGTCGTCCACCTGGTCGACGCGCGTACCGGGGAGATGGACCTGTACCGGGGTTCCACTCACACGCGGGTGCGTGACCGCGACCTGGCCGCGCGCCTGGCCGCGGCGGCCCGCTAGCCCGTCTTCCGCCGGCTCGACTCAGCCGCCCGTGCCGTTCAGCCGCCCGTGCCGTTCAGCCGGGCGCGCCCGCACACCGCAGAAAGACCACACTCCTAGCTTTCACGAGGTTGCCCCGTGTCTTCTCATCGCGAAGCCCCCGAAATCTCCAAGGACCCGGTAGCCGACAGCACCGACCTGTATGCCTTTGTCAGTCCTGACAACCCCGGCACGATCACCCTGATCGCGAACTACCTGCCGCTACAGGGTCCGGCGGCCGGTCCGAACTTCTACGAGTTCGGCGACGATGTGCTCTACGAGATCCACATCGACAACACCGGCGACGGCCGTCCGGACGTGACCTACCAGTTCCGGTTCACCACCACCATCCACAACCCGAAGACCTTCCTGTACAACACCGGCCCGATCCAGTCACTCGACAGCGCGAACTGGAACCGTAGGCAGACCTACTCGGTCACTCGCGTCGATGCCGGGGGACGCTGCACCGAGTTGGGCTCCGGCCTGGCCTGTCCGCCGTGCAACATCGGCCCCCTGTCGACGCCCGACTACCCTGGTCTGGCCCGCGCGGCTGTTCACAACCTGGGCGGCGGCCGTACCGTATTCGCCGGGCAGCGCGCCGAGGGCTTTTACGTCGACCTCGGCGCGATTTTCGATCTGGGCGACCTGCGCCCGATCGCGAACCTGCATGCCACCTTCGGGCTCCCGGGCGTGGCCGCCGCACCGGGCGTCAACTCGACCGCGCAGCTCAACGTGCACTCCATCGCGATCCAGGTGCCGGTCCGTGAGCTCACCCGCCACGGGTGGAACGGTTCGGACCCGACCGACCCGCGGGCCGTGATCGGGGTGTGGACCACGGCCAGCCGTCGCAAGGCTCTGATCCGCGAGACCGAGGCCGGCGAGAAGCTCGAATACGGCCCCTACACGCAGGTCTCGCGCCTGGGCAACCCCTTGTTCAACGAAGTCTTGGTGCCGATGGCACGCAAGGACCGATGGAACGCCCTGCCGCCCAGCGACGACAAGGTGTTCGCCGACGGTGTCGCCCACCCCGAACTCGCCCAACTCCTGCCTGTGCTCTATCCGGGTGCGTTCCCGCACCTCGCGGCGCTGAACGCGGCCGGCACCGCGCGTGCGGACCTGCTCGCGATCTTGCTGACCGGCATCCCGGCGGGGATCGTGCCCGGCTTCCAGAACTTCACCGGCGCCACACAGGCGGACATGCTCCGCTTGAACACCGCCATCAAGCCCGCCGCCAACCCGAACAACCTGGGCCTGATCGGCGGGGACCCCGCCGGGTTCCCGAACGGCCGACGAGTGGCCGATGACGTGGTCACCGTCGAACTGCGGGCGATCGCCGGGGCGACCTACGCCCTGGTGGACAAGACCTATACCCCCGACGCCGCAATCGCGGCCGTCTCTGACGGGCTGACCGCGGCCGATGTTCCGGCCGGATATCTGTCCCACTTCCCCTACCTCGGCGTGCCTTACAGCGGCTACTCGGTCCACTAGCCCCGACGGCTGAATCCACGGACACGAAAGATCGGCGGGCCGCGCACCGCGGCCCGCCGATCGGCCATGAACCTCGGAACGAAAGGCGGTTTCGCGATGAACCAGCACAACTACGGGCCCTCAGCGGCGGCGAGCGTCGTGCTCGACCTCGGAGGCACCATCGGCGCCTTGATCATCGAAGCGGGGCCCGAGCACCTCGGTACCGAGATCGAGATCAGCCCATTCATCCCGGACCCCGACGACCGGCACGTCCACCGCACTCACTCGATGGTGCGCGAGCGCCTCACCAGCCCCCGCACCTACGATGCCGTCTACGCGGACCTGCGCGCAGGCGTCTACACGATTTGGCGTGACGCGCACACCCCAGCCGCAACGGTAACCGTCGTCGGTGGGCAGATCTCTCGGTATACCTGGGCTGATTAGTCTTTCTCACCGCTCGCACCTTGATGATCACGACGGCGGCGATTCGCGCGGGGTACCGATACGCGTCTTGTGCGCACAAGCGCATCGAAGAACCCGTATTCTCTTGCCGAGCTCGCGTCTGTAAGAGAGCTTAACAATATGCACGTCGCGAGGGTCGTGCAGGCCGGCGGCGGCTTCCGATCGAAGGGGCGACTCCATGTGGCGCGTGACGCTTCAGCAGATCCGGCACAGTCGCGGCCGAACCCTGGCCCTGGCCTCGGGCATCACGGTCGCCGCCGCGGCGTTCTCCCTGCTGATGTCCGCGGTCACCACGGGCCGCGCCGTCATCCGGGGCGACGTCGACAACGGACTGCATGCCACGTATGACCTGCTGGTGCGAGCACCCGGCAGCGTCTCCCAAACCGAGCGGACCGGCGCCATGGTGAACGACAACTACCTGGCCGGCGTGTTCGGCGGCATCACTCGAGCCCAGTACGAACGGATCCGCGGGCTGGAAGGCGTGGACGTCGCGGCGCCGATCGCAATGGTCGGATACGTGCTCCGGACCGTGGACCTCCCGGTCGACATCACGTCCGTCGTGGCCGACGCCGCCTCCAAAAGCCGTGCGGGCATCCCCGGCCCGGCGCCCGACGACCAGGTGTACCGCGTCTCCGGCGCCCACGTCAGCGACCGCGGCCTCTCGGTGTTCCCGCGCAGCGGCCAGACATTCGTCTTCGTCAGCAGTCACAGTCTGGCGTCCCTGTTCGCCTCCGGACGGATCTCCTGGAAGGCGCTGCCCGGCGTGAACATCCTCGGAGCGGCACCCGCCGCGCCGCCGCTTCCGCCCGGCAGCGATACCGGCGGCACCGTCTGCGTCGGCGGAGTCGACGGCAACGGAGCCGCCCAGCACGACAAGCAATGGCAGCAGTGCCTCCCTGATCCGGTCGGCGGCGGCCACCTGGTCACCCAGCTCGAATGGTCGTTCCCGGCGCTGGTCGCGGCCGTCGACCCGGTCGCCGAGGACCGCCTGGACGGCCTGGCCGGCGCTGTGACTTCGGGCCGGTGGCTCACCGAGGCCGACCGCACCACGGTCTCGACCGCCGCCGGCGGACAGACCCGGCACATCGTGCCGCTGGTGGCCGGCAGCACGCCGTTCGTGGACGACGCGCTCGACGTGCGAGTGGACCGGCTCGACGCGGCCAAGCTGCTCGCGCCCCTGCCCCCGACCCCGGCCCTGCCTCCGACCCCGCCCCCGACCCTGCCCCCGCCCCTGCCTCCGACCCCGACGACCGGCGCCGTCGCGGCCCCGACGATCCAGGACCTGCTCACCTCCGCCACCGCGGACGCGCCCGGCACCGACATCGGGCACCTGTCCTATTCATCACAGGATGCCTACAACCAGCTCCTGGCCAAGGCCTCCGCGCCGGTCGCGCCGAACAGCGTCGCGGGCTTCGTCGACGCCTACTGGACGACCGAGCCGACCACCCTGGGCCAGCTCGGTCCGCAGCACGTCTCGCCACGGCCGACGACCAATCCGGACTCGGTCTGGAGCTCCCTGATCCAGGGCGGCGGTACCGTGACCGAGCCGACCGGGGCCGCCGACGTCAACTTCCGCACCCTGCGTGAACACGTCGCGGACAACCACGGCCGGACCCCGGTGACCATGCTCTCCGTGGTCGGGACCTTCGACCCCGCGAAGCTCCCGGGCTATGCCGGCGACCGGTCCGTACCGCTCCAGGTCTTCAATCCGCCGGTGGCGCACGGGGCCGACAACGCGGCGCGCGCCGCCCTCGGTAACCGGCCGCTGCTGCCCGAGGGCGACCCGGCCGGCTATCTCCAGCAGACTCCGACGCTGTTCACCACGTTGTCGGCCCTTGACGCCTTCGGACCGCCGGCCTTCCCGGACGTCGATCAGTCCGCGCCGATCAGCGCGATCCGGATCAAGGTCGCCGGCCTGCACGGTGACGCGCGTGCCCAGCTGAACACCATCGCCCAGGTGGCCTTGCGCATCCGGAACGCCACCGGCCTGGATGTCGACATCACCGCGGGCACGTCGGCCGTCGCCCTGGCCGTCGACCTGCCCGCCGGGTCGTTCGGCCGTCCGGCGCTGTCCCTGACCGAGGACTGGATGCAGGAGGGCGCCTCGCTGCGGGTGCTGGATGCCGTCGATCACAAGAGTCTGACATTGTTCATCCTGGTCGTCGTCGTCACCGCGTTGTTCCTCCTCAACGGGGTGCAGGCAGCGCTCCGCCCGCGACGGGCCCAGATCGGCGTACTCCGGGCTCTGGGATGGAGTCGGCCGGCGGTGTTCCGGCTGCTGCTCGGGGAGGTGGCGGTGGTCGGCGCCGCGGCCGGGGCGGCGGGCACCGCGTCGGCCGCCGCCCTGATCGCGGTGCTGGGTCTGCGGATGCCGGTCGGTCATGCGCTCCTCGTGCTGCCGGTCGCCGTGGTGATGGCCGTGCTCGCCGGTCTGGTGCCGGTGTGGCGGGCCGCGAACACGGCGCCGCGCCGCGCCATCGTCGGCGGAGCCCGGGCCCCGAGGCGAGCCCGGCCGGTACGCGGCCTGATCGGGGTGGCGCGAGCGGGGCTGCGCGGGGTGCCCGGACGCACCGCCGTGGCCGTGATCGCGCTCGCCATCGGCATCGCCGCCCTGACCGCGACGCTCGGTGTCGACAAGAGCTTCCGGTCCGGCGGGGGCGGTACAGCGCTCAGCGCCGCGGCCGGTGAGGACGTACGCGGTGTGGACTATCTCAGTGTCGCGCTGACCGTTCTGCTCGGCGCGGTCTGCGTCGCCGACGCCGTGTTCCTGGGGCTGCGCGAGCGCGCCGACGAGTTCGCGGCCTTGCGGGCCGCGGGCTGGCACCGGAAGCACGTGGCCAGGGTCGCGTTGTTCGAAGGGCTCGTGATCGCGATCCTGGGCGGCGTGCTGGGCGCCACCGCCGGAAGCCTGTTCGGCGGGTCACTGCCGGCGGGGGCGGTGGCCGGCGCCGGCGGCGTGCTTCTTGTCACCTGCGCTGTGGGGGTCGCGCTGCGTTCGCTGGCGCGCATGTCGCTGACGGCCGCGCTGGCCGAGGAGGAGTGAGCATGGACATCGAGCTGTCGGACGCGGTGGTGGAATTCCAAGCCGGATCGGCCCCGCTGCGAGCCCTGAACGGAATAAGCGTTCGGATACCGTCGGGCGAGTCGGTGTCGATCGTCGGCCCCTCCGGGTCCGGGAAGTCGACCCTGCTGCACGTGATCGGCGCGATGGAGCAACTCACCGCGGGCTCGGTCACGGTCGGCGGTCGCGACCTGAGCCGGCTGCGCGAGAGCGGGCTGGTGGACCACCGGCGCCGGGTCGGGTTCGTGTTCCAGCGGTTCCATCTGCTGCCGGCGCTCACCGTCCTGGACAATGTGGTGGCGCCGACGCTGCCGTACCGGACCTCGTTCGACAAGCGGAAGCGGGCCAGAGAACTGCTCGCGGCGGTCGGGCTCGCCGATCGCGCGGCGGACCTGCCGGGCCGGCTGTCCGGCGGACAGCAGCAGCGCGTCGCGATCGCCAGGGCCCTGATCGGCGAGCCGGGCGTGGTGCTGGCCGACGAGCCGACCGGCAGTCTGGACAGTGCGACCGGCCGCGAGGTGGTGGATCTGCTGCTGCGGATGCGTTCGGAGTACAAGTTCAGCCTACTGATATCAACGCACGACGCCGGCCTTGCCCGGGTCTGCCGACGGCGGTTGCGGCTCTCGGACGGCGCCTTGGTGGGGGACGAGGTCGCCGACGCCGCTGCCGACGCCGCTGCCGACGTTGCTTCCGAGGCCGCTGCCGACGCGGTCGAGGACGTCCGGTCGGACTGACCCTCGGATAGCGCTTTCCAAAAAATAGTAAGGAACCTTGACAAAAATCTGGTCCAGTCCAACCATGGTCCTCGAACGATGACATCAAGGGTGGACGCATCCGTTGATCAAGACGGCGCTCTGCGCATGCCACGGCGCCCTCGCCGCTACCGCTCATCGATCTCCGGGAGCACCAATGCGTTTCCGAAACTCCGTTCAGGCCGCTCTGTCGGCTCTGGCCACTGCCACCGCCGCGGTAGGTCTGACCGCTGCCGCGACCACGACGACCCACGCCGCGACCACGCCGGCCCATGCCGCGACCACGGCGCCCCATGCCGCGACCACACTTCCCGCCCACCTGTTCGCCCCGTACTTCGAGGCCTACAGCGGCGACAGCCCCGCCGCTCTCGCCCAGCAGTCCGGGGCGAAGTATCTGACCATGGCCTTCGTGCAGGCCCCCAGCAAGGGATCTTGCACTGTGGACTGGAACGGCAGCGCGAGCCAGCCGATCTCGTCCTCGGTCTACGGCGCCGACATCGCCACGATCCGCGCGAACGGCGGCGACGTCATCCCGTCGTTCGGCGGGTACAGCGCCGACCACGGCGGGACCGAGATCGCCGACAGCTGCACGAACGTCGCCTCCATCGCGGCGGCGTACGAGAGCCTCGTCACCACCTACGGTGTCACACGGATCGACCTCGACACCGAGGACAGATCACTGACGAACACCGCCGGCATCGACCGGCGGAACAAGGCGATCAAGGCCGTCGAGGACTGGGCGGCCGCCAGCGGCCGGACCGTCCAGTTCGCCTACACCCTGCCGGCGTCCACCAGCGGGCTGGAGTCGACCGGTGTCGACATCCTGCGGAACGCGGTCTCGAACGGCGCCCGCGTCGATGTCGTGAACATCATGACGTTCGACTACTACGACGGCGCGAGCCATGAGATGGCGACCGACTCCGAGACGGCCGCGACCGGACTCGAAGCGCAGCTGGCAGCGCTGTACCCCGGCAAGAGCGCGGCCCAGCTGTGGTCGATGATCAGCGTGACCGAGATGGTCGGCATCGACGACTACGGCACGGCCGAGACGTTCACGACCGCCGACGCCACCACGGTCCTCGACTGGGCGACCGCGAAGGGGCTCGCCGGGCTGTCGTTCTGGGCTCTGGAGCGTGACAACGGCGGCTGCGTCGGAACCAAGGGATCCGACACGTGCTCCGGGATATCGCAGAGCACATGGTTCTTCAGCAGGGCATTCGAGCCGTTCACCGGCGGCGGCGGGGTTCCCGCCAACGACTTCTCGGTCTCGGTGTCGCCCTCCTCAGGCTCCGTCGCACCGGGATCCTCCGCCACAGCCGCGGTCAGCACCGCGGTGACGGCGGGATCGGCACAGCCGGTGAGTCTGACCGTGTCCGGAGCTCCCTCCGGCGTGACCGCGACCCTGAGTCCCGCCTCGGTGTCCGCGGGCGGTAGCTCCACGCTGACCGTGTCGGCGAGCACCGCCGCGACTCCGGGTGTGTACACCCTGACGATCACCGGATCCGCGGCCTCCGGCAGCCATGGCGCGAGCTATACCCTCACCGTCGCCGGCAGCGGCGGCGGGTCCTCGATCGTCAACCCCGGCTTCGAGACCGGCACCACGAGCCCATGGACGTGCCAAGCCGGCGACGCCGTGGTCACCAGCCCGGTCCACTCCGGCAACGGCGCGCTCCGCGTCTCCCCGGCCAGTGGCCAGACCGGCGAGTGCGACCAGAGCGTCGTCTTGCGGCCGAACACCACCTACAGCTTGAAGGCGTGGATACAAGGCAGTCACGCGCACATCGGTGTGAAGGGCGGCGCGACCGCCGGCGTTTCGGCCTCGTCGGCGTCGTGGCGGCAGCTGTCAGTGTCCTTCACCACTGATTCCACGGGCAGCGTGACGGTGTACACCCGCGGCGCGACCTCGGGAGGCAGCTTCTACGCGGACGACTTCACGATCCAATAGTCCGGCTCGTGCCGGCGGAGTGGCTGAGAAGCCGCTCCGCCGGCACGTCGGGTATGTCGCCGAGCGCGATCGGTCAGGTCAGGCCCGGTCAGGCCCGGTCAGGCCCGGGTCGGCCCGGCCTGGTCCGCCTATCGCCGAAGCGCCTCCACGGGCTCGATCCACGCAGCGCGAAGCGCGGGATACAGCCCGGCGGCCAGACCCACGAGCGTCCCGATCAGGGGTGCGGGCAGGACGGCCCACGGCTGGAGGATCGCGGTCCAGTGGCGTTCGACGGCGACTCCGACCACGACCGCGACGCCCAGGGAGGTGCCGATCAGGCCGCCGAGGGTGCCCAAGGCCGTGGACTCGGTGAGGAACTGTGCCGCTATGTGGCGGGGACGGGCTCCCAGGGAGCGGCGGAGCCCGATCTCGGCAGTGCGTTCCAGGACGGCCACCAGTGTCGTGTTCGCGATGCCCACCGCGCCGATGATCAGGCAGATGGCCGCCAGCAAGAGGAACAGGGCGTTGAAATCGTGGGTCACCGAGTCGCGCAGGCTGTGCGGATCCGGCGGCGCCACGACCGCGAACAGAGTCGTGTTGTCCGGGCGCAGGAGTATCGGCGCCTGATGGGCGACGAGCTGTGCCGCGCCGAGTTTCGTCTCGATGAGCATGTGGGCTCGGTCGTTCACCGGCGGGCCGTACTCCGCGAGCGCGGTCGAAGTCGGGATCACGACGCTCAGGAGCAGTTCCGGATGACGTTGGAGGTCGCCGATGATGCCGACGACGGTGTACGGCGTCCCGTTCACGAAGACGGCCGGCTGACTGTCGACGCGGCTGATGCCCAGGATGCGCGCGGCGGCCTGGCCGAGAACCGCGACGTGCTCCGCGTGCTGTTGGTGCCAGGCGTTGTAGAGGGTGCCGGTGGTCAGCGTCGGGTCCATCGCGGCCAGGGCCCCGGGGTCGGCCGCGTCGACGGTGAGAGCCGCCGAACCGCCGCCGGCGACCGCGGAGACGTCCGGGGCGGAGGTGATGGCCGGATTGCGGACGTTGGGCGCCCACCACAGGCCCGCGTGGACGACACCGCTGAGCGTCGCCACCTTCGCGTCGGCGTCCGGGGGGAAGGAGACCGGATCGTCGGGCTGGCCGGCGCCCTTGTCGTCGACGCTGACCTCGGTGGCCTTGAGAACGCTGAACTGCCTGTCGATCTGGCTGCCGGCGGTCGCCGTCAGGCCGAGCACGGCGACGAACGCGCCGATGCCCAGGATCGTGCCGAGCATGGTCAGGATGCTGCGGCCGGGACGCTGGACCAGGCCGGCCAGGGCTTCGCCGGCGAGGTCGGCCGGGTGCAGCGCCGAGGACTCTATGCCGGGCGTGCGGGCGGTGCGCCGCGGGAACGGCGGGGGGAGGAGTCTCATGACGCGGTCACCGGTCCGGAGGTCAGGACGCCGTCGCGGATCGACACGGTGCGTTGTCCCCGGGCCGCGACGTTCGCGTCATGGGTGATCACGACGATCGTGAGGCCCTGGCCGTGCAGCTGGTCCAGCAGGCTCAGCACGGCCTCGGCGGTCCTGGAGTCCAGGTTTCCGGTCGGCTCGTCGCACAGGAGCAGCGACGGCCGGTTCACCAGGGCGCGGGCGATCGCGACGCGCTGGCGCTCGCCGCCGGACAGCCGGGTCGGGAGGGCGTCGAGACGGTGGCCGAGGCCGACCTGTTCCAGGGCTGCGACGGCGCGCTCGGTCCGCTTCTTGCGCGGGCTGCGGTTGTAGACCATCGCGAGGGCGACGTTCTCCACGGCCGAGCGGTACGGCATCAGGTGGAAGGACTGGAAGACGAACCCGATGCGCGATCCACGTAGTGCCGTGCGATCGCGTTCCGGCAGGGCCGCGGTGTCGATGCCGTCCAGGAGGTACGCCCCCTGGGTGGGACGGTCCAGCAGGCCGACGACGTTGAGGAACGTCGACTTCCCGGATCCGGACGGTCCGACCACCGCCACGTAGTCTCCCCGCGCGATGGCGAGGTCGCAGGGCAGCAACGCCGCGACCGGAGGCGGACCGGGATACGTGAGGCCCGCTTCGCGCAACTCCACGACCGCCGTCTCCGTCTCCCGGCCTCTCCCGGGGTCAGTGCCGGTCTGTGTCTCCGTTGCCGTCTCCATCACTGCCCCACCACCACGCTGTCGGCCTCGGTCAGGTCGGCGGCATCCGTCGGCGTGACCTCCACGAAACCGTCCGCCGACAACCCGGTGGTCACCGGGACGCGCACCGGTGCGCCGTTCGCGCCGAGCTTGGACACCGTGGTCCTGCCGTCCGCGCCCGACGACACGGCCGCGGCCGGGACGACGAGGACGGCCGTCGGCGTGGACGCCGCCGTGATGGTCAGCCGAACGTCCTGACCGTTCCAGTTCGACGCCAGAGCCGTGTCCGGGACAATGGTGACGGGGATGTACGGGGCGACCTGCGTGGGCTGTCCCGAGCCGCCGCCGGTGTCGGACCCCGGCTTCGATCCACCGCCGTTGTCCGCGGCGTCGGCGGACTGCGGCGCGATCGTGGTCACCGCGCCGATCGTGCCGACGGTCCCCGTCGCGGTCGTGCCGAGCGCCTCCGCGACGAGGCCGACCTTCATGCCCGCTTTGAGCAGCTGCCCCTGGGCCGGCGCCAGCTGGGCCGTGACGCCCAGCTTCCCGGTGGTGAGCGTCACCAGGTTCCCGGACGTCCCACCCCCGACCTTGGCGGCGACCGACGCCACCTGCGCGGGCAGGGAGGGCAGGAACACGAACTCCGCCAGCGGCATCATCGGCCCGGTCGTGGCGACGAGTTCGGCCTGGTCTTGCTTGGCCTGCGTCAGTGCCTTCTTCAGGTACTGCATTTGCAGCGCCGGCGGCTCCGAGCCCGGCGCCGGGGTGGCGGGTGTCGGCTGGGCCCGCGCCGCGGCGGTCTGCCGCTGGAAGTCCTCGACGGCGCGCTGGGCCGTGTCCACGGCCGTCTGCGCGGCCTGCAACGCCTGCTTGTCCCCGGCGTCGTCGGCACCCCCGGTGGTCGGGACGTCGTAGCCGAGGTGCTGGTAGAACCGTGTCACGGCCGACTTGGTCGCCGGTCCGAACGTCCCGTGGGCGTCACCGGACGATGGGAAGCCCAGTTTCTGGAGCGCGTCCTGGAGTTCGGCGACGTCGGCACCGTGCGATCCGGGCTTGAGGTCCCGATACGCGGGTGTCGCGCCCGCGAGCGCCAGCAGGGGGCGGCCGGATATGTCGACCAGCACCGTGCCCGGGGCGACCGTGTCACCGGTTTTGACGTGCACTCCTGTGACCAGCTGGGTCGCGGCTCCCTGGGTGGCGGTTCCGGCGACGGCCACCGGGAAAGACGTCGAGGACGCGACCGTTCCCCGCAGTACGAGCGTGGAGGCGAGGACCTTCTTCAGGACCGGCGCGGTGAGCCACTGCGGACGCGGGGCCTTGGTGTCGGCGGCGGCTTGGGCCGGGGACTTCACCATCGCCGCCCCGACCAGGCCGCCTCCGGAGACCAGGACTGCCGCGCCGGCGACGCCGGCGACGATCCGGCGGCGGCGGGACAGAGCCGATCTCGAGGTCGGCGCCGCGGGCGCCGACTCCCCGGAGCCGTGGCCGAGCCCGGTACCCGGCTCCCGGTCCGGCGCGGTCGGAGTCGTGTCCGTGTCGATCACCCTCCTCACCCGGTGCCGCCGGCGCCGAGGACGTCAGCCGCGATCTTGAGCTCCTTGGCGATGCCGTCCTTGATCGCGTTGAGCTGCGTCGCGTTCTGCTCGATGGCTGCCTGCTGCATGGCCGAGTCCACGGCGAACCAGACATCGATCACGTTGTACTGCCGCTTGCAGGCGAGGTCGGCTTGCGCGGTCGCGATCTCCGCGGGGTCCGCCGAACCGCCGGTCTTCCACTTCGGGTCCTCCAACGCGGCAACCGGCGAAACGTAAGTGTAGCCGCGCTGTTTCATACAGTCGGACCACTTGGCGAAGACGGCCAGGACGCGCTGGTCGCTCTGCGAACGCGTATAGGAGGCCGCGTCGATCGACCCGACGAGGTCGGGTTCGCCGTAGACGGCCCCGTCCGCCGTCACCTGGCGCTTGGCGTCCTCCGCGCAGCCGCCGTCCGGAACCTGCTGGCCGTTCACCACCTTCGGCCCGCTTCCGTTCTCGACGGCGATCTGCGCGGCCGACTCGGTCGGCGGGGCACCGCCCTCGGACGGGCTGTCCGGAGGCCCCATCTCGTCCTGCCGGAAGTGGTATCCGTGCTCGGCCATCACGTCGTCGCCCGGACCGTACCGGCTGCGGACGCTGTCTATGTCGTGCTGGTTGATCCGCGGTTTGGGCATGTCGGTGAATCCGAACCGGGCCAGGCAGCG
This sequence comes from Catenulispora yoronensis, assembly GCF_039531695.1. NCBI lineage: Bacteria > Bacillati > Actinomycetota > Actinomycetes > Catenulisporales > Catenulisporaceae > Catenulispora > Catenulispora yoronensis. The sequence continues at coordinate 124,217 of NZ_BAAAQN010000025.1, read as the reverse complement.
ACCGACCAGGGTCGCGTAGGCGGCCGAGATCTCAGAGCTCTGCCGGGAGGTGACCTCGTAGGCCTGGATGGGCATCGTCCGCTTGAGGTACTGACCGAGCGCGGCCGACGTCGGGGTGCCCGACGGCACGGCCGACGTCGCCAGACCGGTCGGCATCTCGGAGCCCACGGCGGCCGGGGGGCGTGCCGCGTCATGTTTCGAGCTCGACGCTGAACAAGCCGTCGAGGCGAGGGCGAGCAGCAGCGCCGGCACCAGCCGGGCAGCCGAACTTCTCGTCGTCATGTGGAGTGATCCCTCGATCGGTGGGAAACGGCGCGGAGCCGCCAGCCGGATGGCCGGCAGCCCCACGCCGTGCAGCGGTCAGAAGTCAACGTAGAGGTACGTGTCCTCGTTGTACTGATCGCCGCCGAGGTTGTTGCTCGTGTTCGGGTCGACGTACCAGTCCGCCCCGCCGTCACCGCGAATCATCGAGCGGGTCAGGAGACTGTAGTTGGAGTCCGAACCCATGTTGTGCCACATGGGCGTGTTCTGACCGGCACCGCTGCTGCGGAAGTTGTCGTTCCACGCCTGCGTTCCGCCCGCGCTGAACGCCCAGGCCCCGTAGTAACTGTCAGCGTAGAACCCGCTGCTGGAACCCCCGTAGTTGGAGTTGTAGAACAGGCACATCTGCCCCGTGTTGGACTTGACCCGATTGCAGCTGCCGAGGCTGGTGTACGCACTCGCGGGTCCCGCGGTGACGACGCCCCCCATCGCCAGCATCGCCGCCACCGCGGCCCCCGTGACCGTTCGTCTCAATCGCATGGATCGTCGACCCTCCCGTAGACGTCGCACCCCGTTGACGCGACTGCCGGTCCCTACAGTGACGTTCGCGCTGGCACCGCGACTACCGCGGATGCGATGACCGACCAAAAAGCGCCGGACGCGGTGAACGACACCACGGTTCCCCCGTGCCTGGCCGGAGAACGATCGCGCCAGGTCCGTGCCAGGCTCGCGTTCTGATTCGGAAACTTGACTAACTAAAAGATGTTGGCGGAAACGCGTCATCAGGAACCGAATACAGCGCGTTGCGCATGACTGATCCCTTAGCGTGACTTCCGCAGCTCGGCGCCTACGCGGGTGCTCTCTCGGCCGGATTTCGTGGAGCGGCGTGGAGACGACGTTCCCTCGAATGCGTTTCTGGTGGCGTTCGGAGGGGGGGTTCCCATCGATGCGGCCCGGGCTCCGCCGCCGGACTAGGAACCCGCCGCCATCGCCTCGAACCACGCCGTCTCGGCCTCGGCGGCTGCGCTGAGAGTCGCGGCCAGGGTCGTCGGGCAGGGGTGGCCCGCTTCGACACGGCGCCAGGCGAGGTAGGTCATGGTCTGCGTGGTCTGCCATTGGCGCAGGACAGGCTCAGCTGCCGCGACCACCGCCTCCGCGGCCTTGGGCGCCGCCGCGCCCACCGACGCCTCCGCGTCCACCGACTCGCCGGTGCGCTCCTGCCACCACCGCGCATGGACCTGGCGGCTCCGGCTGATCAGCCAGACGGCCAGCGAGAGCCACGCCAGTCCCTCCGCGTCGAGGCCGCCGTCAGCGAACCTGGCGAGCGCGGTGGCGTCCCGGCCTTCCGCCGCGGCTTCGCGCCAGGCGGCGACGTTGGCCGCCACGGCTTGCGCGGCCACCGTGTCCCGGTCGGTCGCGGGACCGGCGCCGACCAGGTTCCGCAGCTCGAACCGGTCACCGGCGGGTCGCAGCACACTGATCAGCTCGGCGGCCTCGATCCAGCGTGCGCCCGGTTCGGTCGGGCCGTACCGCGTGGTGTTGACGTAGGCGTCGACGATGTGGAGGCGGTCGCCCTCGGCCCCGTCCACGACGAAGCCGTGCTCATGGTGCTCGTGTCCGGCATAAGGGTTCCACGGGACGGTGAACGCGTCCGCGACGACCAGCGTCGGGGATCCGCTCTCGGCGGCGGCGCGCGCGGCGTCGATCGCCTTGGCGGCGGTGTCCGCCGGGGTGCTGGTCAGGCGGAGGCCGGTGCTGCGTTCGATCCAGGCGTCCCGGGGGAGCGGTGTCAGGACCGGCTGCGCGGGCGGCAGCACGTCCAGGGAGCACAGCGCGCCCAGCGCCGTCAGGACGTCGGCGGCGCCGGCGTGTCGGAGCAGGACTTCGATGTTGGCCTCGACGCAGGACAGCATCGGGGCCAGGGGCCCGGTTCCGTTTCCGGTCGCGCTCATGGGCCGACTCCTTCCGGCAGTCTTCCGGTGGCCAGGGCGGTGGCGAACGTCCGAGCGGTGGCGAACGTGGCGGGGACGAACAGGTCGGGTTCCAGGGTGGTCCGGCCGGCTTGTTCGCAGGCTGTCACCAGTTCCACCAGCACGAGGGAATCGACGCCGTCGGAGCCCAGCAACGGCGTGTCCGGCCCGCGTTCGGTGTCCTCGACCAGTAGCTTGCGCAGGCAGTCGAGGACGATGGCCGCCAGGTCGGCCAGGCGGGCTTCGGCCCCGCTCACTTCCGCTCTGCCCACTTCCTCGCTGCCTCCGCCGGATGCGGACGCGGCCAGCCGGGTCCGGTCGACCTTCCCGGTCCGCCCGAGCGGCAGCGCGTCGACGAGGTGGATCTCAGCGGGCCACAAGTAGCGCGGCAGTCGCTCGGCGAGCCACGTGCGCAGGTCCTGGCGGGTGGGTGCGGGTCCCGGGCCGGTGGCGGGAACGACGTACGCGTGCATCGCCGGGCCGGTCTCGGCCTCCGCCTCCGTCACGACGACGACGGCCGCGCCGAGCCCGGGATGGCCGGCCAGCGTGTGCTCGACCTCGGCCGGTTCGACCAGGAAGCCGCGGTTCTTCAGGCGGCGGTCGGTGCGGCCGCGGAAGTGATAGACGCCGTCGACGTCGCGGGCAGCAAGGTCGGACGTGCGGTACCAGCGGCGTCCGTTCGCCACGAGGAAGGGGTCCGGCGGCGGCACCGACGCGGGCAGATACCCGGCGAACAACGACGGGCCGCTGATCAGGAGTTCGCCGCTGCCCGGTCCGAATATCAGGGTACTGTCACCGGGCGGGGCCGTGCCGTCCGCGTCCGGGACCGTGCCGTCCGTGTCGGCGAGCAGCGCCAACTCGGCCCCGGACGCCGGTATCCCGATCGGCACCGGAGTCCCGGCCGGCCACGACTCCGGCACCGCGAAGTGCGATACCACGTTGGCCTCGATCGGGCCGTAGAGGTTGTGCAGCGCGGCGTTCGGCGCCGCGGCCCGGATGTCGTCCAGACGCGCCGCCGGGAACGCCTCGCCGGCCATCAGCAGCAGCCGCAGCGCCGGCAGGGTCGCCGATCCCGCCCCGATCACCGCCAGCAGCGCCGACGGCACCGCGTACAGCACGGTGACCGCGGTCGCGGCCAGCCGGTCCAGAACGGCTCTGGGCAACAGGACCTCGTCGTCGGACAGCAGCACGATCGCCGCCCCGGCCCGGAGCCCCGCGAACACGTCGAAGATCGACAAGTCGAAGTACAGCGGCGCGTACACCCCGATCGTGTCGCCGGGGCCGAGCTCGAACACTGCGTCGGCCCACTCCACGAACGCCGCGGCGTTGCCGTGGCTGATCGGCACGCCCTTGGGAACCCCGGTCGAGCCCGAGGTGAAGAAGATGTAGGCGAGGTCGTTCGGCCCCGGTCCGGCCCCGAACTGCTCCGGCGCCGGATCCGGTCCGCTCTCCGGTTGGCCTTCCGGCCCGCCCTCCGGCCCCGCCGCCCCGCCTGGAGCATCAAAAACTTCGTCCAACACCGCGGCGTCCAACACCGCCGCCCCGGCAGCCTCCACCATCGTCCGCTGCCGTACCGCCGGATCGGCCGGATTCAGCGGCACATACGCCCGCCCCGCCAGCAGTACGCCCAGGAAGGCGGCGATCGTCGAGGGCTGCCGCCGCCCCTGCACCGCGACCGGACCGTCTCCCGGCAGCTCGGCGACCACCACCGCGATCCGGTGGGCAGCCGCCACCAGCTCCGCGTACGTGACGGTCCGCTCCCCGCTCACGATCGCCGGATGCCCCGGCTGCGCCCGGGCCCGCGCGACCACCGCCGCGGCGAGCGAGGACCCGGTCACGACCGCCCCAGCCCGATCAGCGCCCGGCTCCCGGCCAGCACCAGCAGCCCGTTCGCCTGGAGCAGCCGGTCGTTGTGGAACATCAGCGCGGCGGACCGCAGGTCCCGGAACGCCCGCTCCAGCCCCAGCCCCGAGCTCCGCTGATAGCCGTCGCGCATCCCGGCCACGTCGACCATCTGGTCCACCGCGCTGAACGCCAGCCTCGACCCGGCCAGCTTCAGGTTGTTGACGAGTACCGGATCCACGAAGTCCGCCGGACCGCCGGCCCGCCGCGCGGCGCGCAGCTCGTCGGCCTCCGTGGCCACCCGGAAGATCAGCGACTCCAGCAGGTCCAGGTGCAGCCGGATCTCGGCGAGCTTCGCGTACAGCACGTCCGAACGCGGCGCCGAGCGGCCCAGCTCCCGCTTGCGCAGCGCGGTCCGCAGGCGCGCGGCCGCGCCCCGGGCGACCCCGAGCCAGCAGCTCGCCCAGCCCACGTGCCCGGCCGGCACCAGGGTCAGCTTGGCGATGTCGCTGAACGGCGTGGCCAGCACCCGCGAGGGATCCACCAGGACGTCCAGCGCCATCGGCACGCTGTGCGTGCCGCGCATGCCCAGCGTGTCCCAGGTGCCGCGCTCCTCGATCACCCCCTCGGTCCGGTCCACGCACACCAGGCAGGTGCTGTTCAACGGCGCGTCCGGACCGGTCCGCATGCTCACGAGGTAGAACCCCGCGTTGCCGCCGGCCGTCACCACCGGCGCCTCCCGGCGCAGCCGCAGCCGGCCGTCCTCGGGCACCAGCGCGTCGCCGGTGCTGAACAGGTCGGCGCCGCCGGACCTGTCGGTGGTGACCGAGCCGATCACGCAGCCCTCGGCGCCGGCCCGGGCCAGCCACGCGGCGTGGGTGTCGGCGGCGTGGTCGAGCAGCGAAACCACCTGTTGGCCGTGCATCGCCCAGACCATCCCGGTCGAGGCGCACTGCTCGCCCAGGACGGCCGCGATCGCGCCGTAGGTGGCGATGGACGCGTCGTGCCCGCCGAGCTCGGGCGGCAGGAAGACCGCCATCAGCCCGGCGGAGTGCAGCGCGGCCAGGTTGTCCGCCGGGAACAGCGCCTCGGCGTCGATCTTCCCGGCGTTGCCGGCCAGCACGTCGGCGGCGACCTGCCGGGCCCGTTCCACGAGTGTTGTGTCTACGGCCACTGATATCCTCCGGGTCGGCCGGCGCCGCCTACGGCGCCTCGATCATCGCCTCGACTATCGCGGCCAGTTCGGCCAGCGTGGAGAACGTCTCGCGCACCAGCAGATCCTCCGGGAACGGCACCCCGAAGGTGTCCTCGATCGCCAGCACCAGTTCGATCGCGGTCATCGAGTCCAGGCCCAGGTCGGCCAGGGTCGCGGTGTCCCAGTCCGTGTCCGCGGCCGCCTGGTGCAGCTGTTCGGCCACCAGCGCGCGCAGCCGGAAGGCGACGGTCTGCTCGTTCACCTCGGTACCGTCCACGGTCCCCTCCGAATCCTCGCGTCCGGGCGCCACCGAATGGCGGATTTCGCACAGCATATCCGTACTCTTACACAGTCGGTAAGATCTGATCCGTGACCCCGTGGCGAACCGTCAGCGTCATCGTTCCCCCGCACACCGAGAACTTCGGCAGCGGGCGCCGCCTGCCGGCCCCGGAATACCTGGACCGGCTGACCGCCCATCTGGCGGCCGCCGCCCGGGCCGGCGCCGTCGGCGCGTTCGCCTACGACTTCCCGGCCGCCATCGATCCCTGGCTGGCCGCGTTCGACGTGCTGAACGGATCCGTGCTCCAACCGATCGTGGCGGTCCGGCCGCACCAGGAGGGGGCGGAGACGGTGGCCCGACGCCTGCTCGGCCTCGGCTACCGGTTCGGCCGCCCCACCCACGTGAATCTGGTGTCCGGGGCCACCGCGGCCGCCCGCGCGGCCGGCGACGGCGGCGACAAGGCAGCGGCCCGGCAGCGGCTCGGCCGGTTCGCCGCGGACCTGCGCGCCGAGCTGGACCGCCACGCCGACACTGCCTACACCGCGGGCCCCTCGTCCCCGCTGCTGATCACCCCGTCCTCCTCCACCCCGGGCGTGGTGCCGGTGGACCTGGTGCTGATGATGGCCCGGCCGCGCCCGGCCCTGGCCAAGGAGATCGCCAGGATCCGCGAGGAGCAGGGCGTGGAACGCGTCGCGCTGCTCATCGGCCTGCTGGTCCGCGACACCGAGGAACAGGCCTGGGAAGCCGCGGCCGAGCTGTATCCCGCCGACCGCCGCAAGCAGCTGTCCACCAAGATGTTCATGGCGCAGGTCGTCTCCAGCGAGCACCGGGCGGCGCTCGCGTTCGGCGGGGACGGGACCGTCCAGGACGAACGGCTCTGGTACGGCTTCCCCACCTTCGGCCTCGACGCGCCCAAGCTGGTCGGATCCGTTGCCCAGGCCCGGGACTGGCTCGCCGCCTGCGCCGAGATCGGCGTCACCGATCTCATCGTCGACCTGCCGGCGGATCCGGGGGAGTACGCGCGGATGCGACCGCTGCTCACTCCTTGACCGCGGCGTGCCCGGACTCCAGCCGCCAGGCGCCGAGGTACTCGCCGCCGTCGTAGACCAGCTCCAGCGGTGCCGGGCGGCTGAGGAATCCGGTGAGGCTGGCCGTGGGGCCGTAGGCGCCGGCGTTCGGCACGGCGAGCAGATCGCCGATCTCGGGTGTGGCGAGCTCGGTGCGGACCGCGAGGCGGTCCAGCGGGGTGCACAGGGGGCCGACGACGTCGGCGGTGGCTGCGGCGGGCGGCGTTTCCGGTCGGCCGGGTCCGCCGGGTTCGCCGGGTTCGCCGGAGCCGCCGGAGCCGCCGGAGCCGCCGGAGCCGCCGGAGCCGCCGGGTCCGCCCATACCGCCCGGCCCGCCCGGCCCGTCCCAGGCCTCAGGCCGCGACAGGTTGTCGAACGTCGCGCTCGGCCGCATCACCCGCCCCAGCCCCGCCATCCCGCCCAGGACGTTGATACCGGCGTCCACCACGATCGACGTCCGGCCGCCGGGCCGGTGCTTGACGTCCATCACCGTGGTCACCAGCCGCCCCGCAGACGCCGTCACCCGCCGGCCGGTCTCGAACCACACCTGGGGGACCGGCCCCGGGCCGCCGATTCCGAGCAGCTCCCCGAGCCCCTCGCGCAGCCCGTCGAGCTCGCACCCCATGCCCCGCTCCGCGTACGGCCACGGGAAACCGCCGCCGAGATCGATCACCCGCGGCACAGCGCCCGCGGCCCCGGCCACCTCGTCGATCACCTCCTTGGCGAACCGGAAACCGGCGAGCAGCTTGTCCACACTGCCGATCTGCGAGCCCAGATAGACATGGCAGCCCTCGATCTCCAGCCCGCCGCCCGCTCCTGCGGCGGCCGACCGCCAGGCGTCCGCGGCCTGTTCCGGGTCGAAACCGAACTGGCGCCCGTCGGCCATCGACAGGCCGGACGCCGGGCGGCCCGCGGGTTGCAGCCGGAGCAGGACCCGGGCCGTCCGCCCGGTGCGGACCGCGACCCGGCCGATCCGGGCCAGATCCGCCGGGGACTCGGCGGAGAACCCGGTGACGCCCGACCGCAGGGCCCCGGAGATCTCGTCCTCGGTCTTGCCCGGCCCGGTGTACAGCACGTCCCGCGGCTCGAACCCGGCGGCCAGTGCGACCCCCAGCTCGCCGGCCGAGGACACCTCGGCCCCCGCACCCTCCGCCGCCAGCGCGGCGACCAGCGGCGCGAGCGGATTGGCCTTCAGCGAATACAGCACCCGGCAACCCTCGGGCAGGGCCCGGGACAGTTCGCGGAAACGGCTGCGCGCCTCGGCCAGATCGTAGACGTACAGCGGCGTGCCCTGGGCGCGCGCCACCCGTACCAACTCCGCGTTCTCCATCGTCCACCCCTCATCCCGGTGCCAGCCTGCACGTCGACCGCCGGAAACCCGTGTGAGCCTCTTTCCGTTATATCAGGACTCTGTAATATCGATTTTGTGACCGGTCATCGGATCTTCACGGTGCACGCTCTGGTGCACGAGGCGGCGCGGCGGTTCGGGGCGAAGGCCGCCGTGGGCGACGGCCGGACGACGGTGTCCTTCGCCGAGCTGCGGGAGCTGGCGCTGCGCGAGGCGGCCGGGTTCCGCGCGCGGGGCGTCCGGCGCGGCGACCGCGTCGGCATCTGCATGGCCAAGTCGGTCGAGCAGGCCGTGGCGATCCTCGGCACGCTGCTCGCCGACGGGATCGTCGTGCCGATCCTGCCCGGGCTCAAGCGGGACAACATCGAGCACATCGTCAGGGACTCCGGGATGCGGCTCGCGGTCGCCGACCCGAGCAGGTCCGGCGAGCTGCGCGAGGCGGCGCCGGAGCTGACGACAGTCCTGCGTGGACTCGGACCTGGAGCCGACGACGCGACCGGGCCTGGAGCCGCCGACGCGACCGAGCCCGGCGCCGACGTCGGCACCGGGCCCTTCACCGAGCCGCCGCAGCAGGCCATCGGCGCCGACCTCGCGGCGATCATCTATTCCTCGGGATCCACGGGGCGCCCCAAGGGCATCATGGTGACGCACCGCAACCTGTGCGACGGAGCCCGCATCGTCGCGGACTACCTGGGCACCGGCCCCGACGACCGCATCGGCTGCGTCCTGTCGCTGAACTTCGACTACGGGCTGAACCAGCTTTGGCAGACCCTGCTCACCGGCGCGACGCTGTGCCTGCACGAGCTGGTGTTCCCCGCGAGCCTGTTCCGGTTCCTGGCCGAGGAGCGCATCACGGTCCTGCCGGTGATGCCGGTGATCATCACCCGGATGTTCGATCCCCGGCTGCTACGGCGCCGCCCGGACCTCGACCTGTCCGCGGTCCGCTACGTGTGCACATCCGGTGGCGCCGTTTCGCAGCACATGATCGACGAAATCGCCGCCACCTTCCCGAACGCCCGGCTGTACCTCATGTACGGACTCACCGAAGCGTTCCGCTCCACGTACCTGGAACCGGAGCAGCTCGCCGCCCGCCCCGGATCGATCGGCCGCGCCATCCCGGACGTGGAGCTCCTGGTCCTGGACGACGACGGCCGCCCCGTGGCGCCGGGCGAGCGCGGCGAGCTGGTCCACCGCGGCGGCTGCGTGGCGAAGGGCTACTGGAACGCGCCGGAGCAGACAGCGGAGCGTTTCCGAACGCTGCCGCAGCATCCGGGCGAGACCGTGGTCTTCTCCGGCGACATCGTGACGGCCGACGAGGACGGCTACCTCTACTTCATCGGCCGCCGCGACGCCATGATCAAAACCAGCGGCTTCCGCGTCAGCCCCACCGAGGTCGAGGAAATCGCCATCCGCTTCCCGCACATCGAGCAATGCGTCGCCGTCGGCGTACCCAACATCGAGATCGGCGCCGACATAGCCCTCGTCTACACCGCGCTCCACCCCATCGACGAGACCGCCTTCACCACCTTCCTCCGCGACACCCTCCCGCGCCACATGGTGCCCCGCCACCTCCTCGCGCAGAGCACGCTCCCCGCCACCGGCAACCAGGGCAAGATCGACCGCGCGAGCGTCGCGGAGTCCGTTCTGGCCCGACTGGGCCCGCGTCCGTCGAGCTGGCGAGTGTGATCAGGGATCTGCGTGCGGTGCAGACGATCGCTGTCGACACGTCCGGCGGACGGTGGTTCGGCTCGGGCTTCCTGGTGACCTCCGACCTGGAGCTCACCGTGCCGCCGCCGGAATACGACCCGGACCCGGAGCGCTCGCCGTGCGAGGGGATGTGATCGGGCGTGTGACCTGGGCGTGGCCTGCCTGCGGTTGTCGAGCTGCGATCCTGGCCAGATGTTCTTGTCGCTCGCGTACCGTGCAACGCGCCGTGTGAGTGACGCAGTGCGCGCGGAACCTTGTCATGGATCTCGGCGGCCGGGCCATCAGTCTCATCCCCCCTCGCGTCAGCTGAACAGCGACCGGTAGCGACCGGAATCACGGCTCAAGAACCCAGCGTCGACCAGCGCGCGCCGAAGCGAGGCGACGTCCAGAACACCGCCCTCGCACCAGGGCCGCAGGCGGTCGTTCACCGTACGCTCGTCGTACTCGAAAAACTCGCCAAACTCTTCGTCAGCCGTGAACGCACTGGCGGCAATGCGTCCGAGCACTATGCGATAGGCGGAGTCGTCCTGCTCCGGCAGGTTCACAAGGACCCTGCCACGGAGGAAACCACGCAGCAGTGGGTCGGGCTGGTCGGCCGCCGCCTCGTCCGCCAGCCGTCGGGCCGCCCTCTCGCCGGCCACGGCGAGGACGGCGTCGTCCAGAGCCACTGAGCCGCGGCCCTGGACGAACAGGCCCGCGCGGACGAGCCGCCCGATGGCCGGAGCGGCTTGCGGCGCGCCCAGTCCGGAGGCGGCGAGGATCTCCGGAGAGGTCGACGCCCCCAGAGCGACCGCCGCGAACACCCGGCGGAGCACCGGATCGGCGAGTTCGACGGCGAGTTGTTCCGGAGTCATGAGAGACGAAGTCCTTTCCCCGGGCCGGGTTCAGCGGCCCTTGCGCTTGATCTTGATACCGGACAGGTCGGTGGCGGCGGACCGCAGATCACCGCACGTGCCCCCGAGCTCGGCGATGGCCGCCGCGGCGAGATGCTCGGCCTTGCTCAGCACGTCGGCCACGTCGGCCTCGCCGGTCTCCTCGGTCGCGGGCACGAGGCAACGGAACGTGAAGGTGAGCAGCGCCGGCTCATAGGTGACGGTGCCCTCCTCGGTGAAGCGGGCTTTGTACAAGTCGTGGTCGTCCGCCTGCGCGATCAGGGCGGCACGCTGCTCGTCGGTAAGGACGTCGAACTTGCCGTGTGTGATGACCTGGTAGGTCTTGGGACTCACGGTGCTTCTCCAGGTGTCGATGCAGTCGGCCCCAGCCGGTGGGCATGGTGCGGCAGGAGGAACAGCAGACCCGCGATGAGAACCAGGCCTCCGGCCGCCCAATACAGAGCCTTGCTATAAGCCGCGATGAAGGTCTTCGAGCGGATCTCGCTGAGCGTGCTGTTGATCACCTGTCGGCCGGCACCAGCGTTCTGGCTCGGGTCCTGAATACTGGCGAGCAACGTGGCGCAGCTGGCGGGAACCTTGGTCAAGTCGGCTTGGCCGAGTTGATCGGTCGCGCAGGTTCGCAGCGTCGCTGCTTGGGCCGGTGCGACCGCGCGGACAGTGGCGATGACCTTGTCAGCCTGCTGACCCGCGTTGCCCGCCAACGCCGAGAAGAAGACGCCGCCGATGATCGCCACGCCGAGGGCCGCGCCGAGTTGGCCGACCGTGTTGATGACGCCGGACGCGGCACCGGCCTCCTGCGGCTCGACCTCGCGCAGGATCAGACCGGTCAGCGGGGCCATGAGCAGGCCCATGCCGGAGCCGAGCAACAACATCGACGGGGCGACGTGCCAGGAGGTGACGCCGTCGCCGGCGTGCTCCGCGACCCACGCGTAGGACGCGATGCCGAGGATCATCATGAGGGCGCCCGCCACCAAGGAGTACCGTCCGAACCTCGGGAAGATCGTGCGGACGGCGATGGTGCCGACGATCGGCACCCCCAGCGAGAACGGGATCGCCGTCAAGCCGGTGTGCAGCGCCGACCAGCCCAGGCCGCCTTGCAGATACAGCGTCCAGCTGAGGAAGAACCCCGCCGGAACCGCGCTGAAGAGGAGTTGCGCGAAGACGCCGATGCTGAACGCGCGGACCTGGAACAGGGAGAGGATCACCAGCGACGAGCCGTCCCGACGGGTCTTGAACCGCTCGTAGAACACGAAGCCCACCATGACGGAGCCGGCACCGACCAGACTGGCGATGCTCCAGGCGGGCCAATCCAGCTCGCGCCCGAGCATGAGCGGAAACATGAGCAAGAGCAGCCCGACGATCGCGAGCAGCACGCCGATCAGGTCCAGCCGGGTCGTGTGCGGGGACTTCGACTCCCGCATCCACTTCCGGGCGCCGATCAGGGCCGCCGCCCCGACCGGCAGGTTGACCACGAACACGCTCCGCCAGCCCAGACCCAGCGGGTCCGCGTCGACCAGCACGCCGCCGAGAATGGGGGCGGCGACGACGGCCAGGCCGATCATGCCGGCGTAGAGGCTGACCACGCGGCCGATCTCGCGGGGGTCGAACGTGACGTGGATGACCGCCAGGACCTGGGGCACCATCACCGCGGCGGCCACACCCTGCAGGATGCGGGCGGCCACCAGCATCTCAGAGCTCTGTGCCGCGGCGCACAGCGCGGAGGCCACGACGAAGCCGGTCACCCCCGCCATGAACATCCGCTTGCGGCCGAAAATGTCGCCGAGCCGGCCGCCGGTGATCAGGACGACCGCGAAGGACAGCGTGTAGCCGGCGGTCACCGCCTGGATGGTGACCGCCGAGGCACCGAGGTCGTGCTGGACGGCCGGGATCGCCACTGTGACGATGTTGACGTCCAGCAGGTCCATGAAGGTGGCGACCAGCAGGACGGTCAAAGCGAGCCACCGCTTGGGATCCGGCGCGGGCGCGGGCGCGGGCGTGGGTGCCGGTGCGGGCGCCGGCGCCGGCACCGGCGCGGGGGCGGGGACGGGGACGGGCGTGGGGACGGGGGAAGCGGTCGAGGGGGAGGACAGTCCGACAGCCGGCCGCTGCCCCTGCCTCGTTTCGCTGGTCAAGGCTTCTTCTCCGTGTTCGAAGTTCGAACTAGTTCGTGTCCGGCGCTTGGCGGGCGAGGGCGCTCCAAGAGCGCATCAGCAGCTCGACGGCGTCCACAACGACGTCCGCGTCGCTGTCCTCAGGGGAAAGCACCCGCTGGATGGACAGGCCGTCGCCCAGCGAATGCATGATGAGGGCCAGGAACTCCACCGGGGCCGGAGGCGTCACCGAGCGGGCGGCGAAGCCCTGCTCCAGCGCCTGGGCGAGCGCGGCCCGCGAACGCCGCTCCCGGTCGGCCAGCACCGGCAGCAACTCCGGGTCCCGCATGCCGTAGAGCCAGAGCTCAGTACGTAGAGCCAGCCAGCCGGCGAGCGTCTCGTCCCGCTCGCGGTGCCAGGTCCGCAGGTGTTCCAGCAGACCGTCGAAGGACTCTGCCTCCTGACTGAGCGCCTGCATCTCCTCCAGCTCGCGCTGAGTGCGCTGCTCCAGCAACGCGAGCACGATCTCGCGTTTGCCATCGAAGTTGCCGTAGAACGCGCCGCGGGTGTACCCGGCGCGCTCGACGATCTGCTCGACCGAGGTGCCGTTCACCCCGCTCTCGGCGAACAGTTCGGCCGCCGCCTGGAGCAACTGTTCACGGGTGAGTTCCCGGCTCTGCTGCCGGGTGAGCCGCTTGGTGACGGGGATCGCCTCCTGCCAACTGAGATACAAAACTGTATTCCAATACAAGACTGTATCTGAAGTCGGACCCGAGTGGTGACCTAGGCAGGCCTCACCGTGCCCCGGCCCGCCACCATCGCGACCATCGCCTGGCCGGCTGCGGCGACGCAGAGCAGGACGACCGGTGCGTGCCACCCGGAACTGACGGTGTGCAGCAACCCGAAGACCACCGGCCCCACGGCGGCCACCAGGTAGCCGATCGACTGGGCCATCGCCGACAGCGCACCCGCGCCGATCGCGTCCTGGGCGCGCAGGCTGAGGAAGGCCAGTGCGAGCACCAGGCTCGCTCCGCCGCCCAGCCCGAGGACGACACTCCACAGCGGTGCCCATCCCGGCGCCGCCAAGAGCCCGAGGTAGCCGACAAGCAGGACCACGGAGCTCGCCGTCGCCACCGCACGCTGATCACGGGCCCGCCGCAACACCGCGGGCACCGCCAGACTGGTCAGCACCGCGACCGCCTGGAACAGGAACAGCGTCCATCCCGCCCCGGCCGCGCTCATCCCTTCGTCCTGGAGGATCTGGGGCAACCACGTCACGACGACGTAGAAGCCCAGCGACTGCAGTCCCATGAACGCCGTGACCGCCCACGCCAGCGCCGATCCCCACGGCAGCCGGTGCCTGCGGACCGCGCCCGGGACCGGCCGCGAAGCGTGCGTCTGCGGGAGCCACAGCACGACGGCCACGAGCGCGAACACGATCCAGCAGCCCAGCGCGGTGTGCCAGCCGCCGGGGGCGGCCTGGCTGATGGGCACCGCCACTCCGGAGGCCACCGCGGCGACACCCCCCATCACCGTGGCGTACGCACTGGTCAGCAGGCCGACCTTGGCGGGGAAGTCACGCTTGATCAGGCTCGGCAGGATCACGTTGCCCACCGCGATCCCGGCCCCGATCAGCACCGTTCCCGCGAACAGGCCGGCCGTCGCAGGCACCCACCGGACCGCGATTCCCAGCGTCAGCACGACAAGCGCACCGCCCAGGAGCCGCTCCGGTCCCCACCGGGCAGCCAGCCGCGGGACCAGTGGAGACACCGTCGCGAACGCCAGCAACGGCAACGTGTTCAGCAAACCGGCCACGGCCGGGGCCAGCCCCAGGTCGTCCTGCACCCGGTCCAGCAGCGGCCCGACGCCGGTCAGGCTCGCCCGGAGGTTCGCCGCCACCACCAGCAGACCCCACACCAGCAAGGCCTGCCCGGAACGCCGCCTCGCGCCCTTCTCCGGCCCCTTGTCCGACCCCTTATTCGATGACTTCTCCATACCCGCCACGATCACGTCACAGCGTGGCGGGCAGCCAGGCCGGGTTCGAGGGTGGCCCCGCACAGGGCCACCCTCGGCACTGCCCCCTCAGCACCGAAACGCCATACGCTCGCGGCATGGGCACGCCGTTGGGGAAGTTCATCCGCGCCAAGCGCGACAGCATCCAGCCCGAGACCCTGGGACTGCCGGAACAAGGCCGCCGCCGGTCTCCCGGGCTGCGGCGCCAGGACCTCGCCGCGCGGGCCGGCATCAGCGTCGAGTACCTGACCCGCATCGAGCAGGGCCGCGACCGCAACCCGTCGACGGCGGTCGTCAACGCACTCGCCGACGCGCTCAGCCTCGACGTCCCCGAGCGCAACCGCCTGCGCTACCTCGTGAAGATCACCGGCGGCGAATGCGCCGTGCACTTCCGCCCCGCGCCCCCGCCCCGGCAGGTCAGACCCCTGGTCCTGAAGACGCTCCAGCTCCTTGAACCGGACATCGCCATCGTGACCAATCGTCTGGGCGACATCCTGGCCCGCACCAGCGGCTACGCGGCGATCACCGACGGAACCGGACTACTCGACGCCGCTGCTCCCAACCTGACCCGCTACATCTTCACCGACCCCCGGGCCCGGGCGTTCTTCGCCGACTGGGACGACGTCGCGGACGAACAGTCCTTCGACCTATGGCTCGCCCCCTCGGCCGAGAACCTCGAATGGCTCACCGCCACCCTCGCCCCCGTCGCAGGCCCCGAATTCACCCGCCGCCTGGACCGCCACACCGTGCCACACCGCGGAACCCTGCGCCTCAGCCACCCAACCGGACCCGAACTCCGCCTGCTCCGCGAGACCTTCGAGCTCCCCACCGACTCCCAGCAACTCGTCGTCTTCCACCCCGCGGACGAGCAGACGGCCGAGGCGGTCGACCGACTTCGTCGGCGGCCCCAAGGCCGCCTCAGGTCGGTCTCGTAACGCCGGCAAACAGACCTGAGGGTGCCGACGAAACCTGTGCGACCAGGCTGTATCACGACGAGCTCTGCGGTTATCTGGAAAACAAGCACTCCGTACCTGCGCTACGACACCGCCCTGGCACGCGGCTGGGCCGATCGCCACCGGCATCATCTACTACACCCGGTACCTGCGCCAAGAACAACAACGCATCCACCAGGCCCGCTCCGTTCTGGTCATGGGCGTGGTGATCTGACGGACGAGGAGTGGGCGCGGTTGCTGACGCGCAAATCATCTTGGCGACATCTCGGTGGGGTCAGTGCGACCTCGTTCTTGGCGCCGTCTCCCAGAAGGTCTCGCTATCGCACAAGAGTTGTTCGACGCCGAGGGTTCGCAGTGCGGCGCGCAACGCCGGCTCAGTGACGCCCGATGCATCAGCGGGGGCGATCACGTAACAGCCCGTCACCTCGACAAGCCCGCGATGGGAGACCTTTTCGACGGCCTTGGGGGTGATGTCGCTCGCCAGTTGGTCGGATCCCTCCTGCACGATCTCGGACTTCTTCCAGGCTCCTCGGGTGCTCTGTATGAGCACGGACCTTGAGACGGACCGCCCCTTGTTCTCAGCCATGACACCGCGGACAAGCCGACCGTCGACGATCGAGATGCGAGCGATGTCCGCCCATGGGATCTGGACCTGTGCCCGTGCGCCTCGCTCCCGACCGGAGATCATGATCCCGTCCGTTGCCACGCCCAGGAATCTCACGGTCCTCGTCATGACGCCAGCGAAAAGCCCCCCGATGCCCATGACCACCCCAAACAGGCCAATGCCGGTGACGAAGAGACGGGCAACGATACCGCCGGTGCCGTATCCAGCAAGCGGAAGGAAGGCCATAGGCGAACTCACGACGATTGCGACGATGCCGCCGAACAGTGGGAGTGGTTCGATTCTGCGGGCGGGACCGGAGAACACCGTCTCTTGGCGGTCGAGCTCTTGCCGGTCGAGTGCGGTCGGCGCGGTGGCTGCGATCGCGATGCCGTGCAGTACGGCGACTTTGGTGTCGGCAACGGTCGGCGTTTCGACGCTTAGCGGAGCTTCCCGTTTTCCAAGTCGCCCCTGGACCTGCTCCAGGATCTGTTGGCTGTGCGCGGCCGACGGCCGTTCGTCGGGGTCCTTTGCGAGGAGCCGATGTATCAGGTCGCCAACGTGGTCGGCGGCCCCTTCCCAGCGCGGGGGTTCCACGTCCAGGTGCTGGCGCATCCATGCAGCAGCGGTCGGGCCCGGGAACGGGTAGTCACCCGTCAGGAGCGCATACAGGGTTGCTCCGAAGGCGTACATGTCGGCCGCGGGAGTGGCTTTCTGGCCCAGCCACACCTCCGGAGGCATGAACGGAGGAGAGCCCATGACCACGCCGGTCGAGCTAAAGTGTGCGGTCGCCTCGGCATAGCTGGCGATCCCGAAATCCAGGATCTTCACCGAGCCGCCGGCCAAAAACATCAGGTTCGCGGGTTTGATGTCCCGGTGAACCACGCCCCTGCGATGGGCGTAGCCCAGGGCGTCGGCGACGGTGAGCATCAGGCCCACCGCCCGCTCGACGGGCAGCCCTTGGGGGTGTTCCTCGAGGAGCTGACCGAAGGTGCGTCCGTCCAGGTGCTCCATGACGAAGTAGGGATGGCCGTCCTTCTCCCCGACGTCGTGGACCACCGTGATGTTTGCGTGCTGGAGCGCGGCGACAGTCCTGGCCTCCTGCTGCAACGAAGCTCTGAGCCTCGGGTCCCCGCCAAGCTCCGCGAGGACGATCTTCACCGCGATGTCCCGGCGCAGCTGCTCGTCATACGCTGCCCAGACCTCCCCCATTCCGCCACGTCCCAGCCGGGCCATCAGGCGGTACTTCTCACCAAGCAGCTCGCCAGCCTCCACCTGCGACACCCTCCCCAGTCCCCGAGCCGAGGCGCTCCGACCGACGACAAGTAAATCAGCAACCTGGGTACATCCGACGAGTAGCGTCCCTTGCGATACCGAGCGTGCGACTGCCCGGCAAGTCGTCAGCGTTCCTCGACCGCTGCGCGACACCCAACGCTTCGCAGGGACTGCGCGTACGGCAGAAGGCAGCCGAAAGCGCAGTTCCGTCGTCGGCCACAGCGGCCCAGCTGTGCCACGGTCTGAACCCGAACCCTCGGGCACTCACATGTCCCGCACCCTCATGGGCACCGCGAGCCGGGTGTCGATCTTGCGCGGCTGTTGTCGAACGCTTCGCCGGTCGCCGGTGTCGTCCGCGCGTCGGAGGCACTGATGTGTGCTTCCGACGGCTGCTCGAGGAGCTCAACCTCACCGACGAAGAGAAGGAAGCCCTCGAAGGTGGCCACGAGGTCATCACCGCTCTGCTCGACCGCCTCGCCGACACCCCCACCCCGGCAGGGCCCACGCCCTGCGAACTCGGCACGACCAGCATGTTCATCCCACTGGGTGCCTTGACGGGCGGTCTGACCAAGCCATCGGAGACCCTCGACGACAAGGAAGCCTTCTGAACCTCAAACCGCAGTCACCGCACCGCCGCGACCAAGACCGACATCAGCAACACAATCCCGAAGATGGCCGCCACGGCCCTATTGAACGCCACAACGGTCCTGTTGCGCTCCGCATCGGCCTCCCTTCCCAGCCACGGGAACCGATCCGCGATGCCACGAACGTTAAGGGCAATCAAGATCAATGTCAGGCCAAGAGCGATGACCCCGAGCAGAAACCCCACGGCAGCACCGCCGTGAAGCTCGGTCGGCTTCCCCGCGATGACGACACCGAGCGCACCACTCGCCATCTCACAAACCTCCACGTCGAAAGTCCTGCTCAGCACCGGCATGCTACGACGCCACCCGCGAAACAACGCCAGAGGGCCAGCCCCAGTCCCCAAACCTCTGTCCGCACTGGCTACCTGCACCACCCCGCGAACCGACCAGGACCGTTACCGAACATTCTCAATAACGTGCCTTATGTGGCATCTGTTTTGTCAAGCCAGCGATGGATTGGTGTAGTCAGGATTGGCTTGCCAGGCTTGGGATCAGCCAGTCCAGCCGGTGCCCGGTCCGTCGATCACCTTTGCGAAAGTCCAGTTCACCGTGTCGATCTCGACGGTGTATGCCGTCAAGACCTCGGCGATCGCGCTGAGCATCGCCTTGTTGATTGCTTCACGGCGCTGTTGGATCTGGTCTTCGGCCTGTCCGGAGCTTGCGGGCTTGCTGGTTGAGTCGGTGAGGGTGACCGGAGCGTTCCAGGAGATGACGACATGACCGCCAACGTCTTCGACGAGGGCTCCAGGGCTACTGGCGCGAGGCCAGCCGGGTGGTAGGTCGGGGAGAACGGTGATGCCGGCCATCATGAGGTCCCAGCGGACGCGGCCCGCTGGCGGCATCCAGTTCTGATCGGCCAGGCTCATAGTTCTCCCCTTTCAACAAGCGTGCTATGCGCCTTGGCACTCTAACCGTGCAGTTCATGGTGCTCCATGGGGGCTCAGATGTCGGTCCTGGCGCAGCCGACTTCTGTGTGACCTCGATGGTCGGAAGGAGCGTCGCCTGGGCCGGGTTGCCGATCTGTTGCGGCGTAGGTCCGGCAAGGGTGGGGACGTCGGCGATGACGCGCGGGTTCGGTCCGAGCAGCGCGGCGACACTGCGCGGGGTGGCCAGCACCCGGTAGGGGTCGAAGCAGCGTGGCATCCACTCCCAGTCCTGGGCGTCCAGGAAGAACCGGCGCAGCGCGGAGATCCGCCCAGCCTTGGTCGGGGCCTGCAGCGGCTTGCCGAGCGTCTCGCCGAAGCCGACGGTGCGCTGGACGTAGTCCCAGACGCTCATCCGGTCCAGCGCCGTGACCCAGGCGGCGCAGGTCTGCCGAGTCCAGACCGCCGGGTCGGCGGCCTCCGGGCACTGGTCGGCGGCCCAGCGGCCGACTTTGAGCAGGTTGGAGCGGATGCTTCCGCGAGCTCTCGGCGTGAGCGTCGAGGTGGCGTGCCGACGGTCCACCCACTGCTCCCACGCCTCCGGGCCGCCGCTGGCCCGGCTGCTGTGTCCTCCGGTCTTGTGTTTCGGCGGATCGCAGAACCCGAGCGCGGCGGTCGCGCGCTGCATTGCGAACAGCGTGTTCAGCCGGAGGCCCGGCAGCATCCGCTCGGCGCGGATCCGCTCGAACGGCTCGGTGGTCATGTCCTCGACATGCGGGCTGCCGGCCAGCAGAACCACCTGGCAGACGACCATCGGCAGCAGCCGGTCCTGCTCGTCGCCGAGCTTGTAGCCCCAGGACGGAGCGCCGTACGAATCCTGCCGACCTCGACGTCCAGGTCTGGTCCGGGCCGGCCGTGCGTGACCGGACCACGTTCCAGTTCGGCCTCCAGCGCCGCCAACTGCTCATCGGAAAGCTGCGGATGTTTTGGCGGCCCCTTGCTGGCCAAACCCACCTGGCCACCGGCGGTCCAGGCCGCCTTCCAGCGCTGCACCGTGCGCACATGCAGCCGCAACGCCTTGGCCACGGCAGCGTTGTCGTCCCGGGCATCAGGCATATCGCCGAAATCCAGACCCCGTCAGTCCCCTGCGACATCACTCTTTGAACCCCAGTAACCAGATTCGACGCGGCGCCGGCTTTGGCGAACTGATCCGCGAATACGAGCACGCCGCATAAAAGGGCCGGCTCGCGCCAAATAGCCGATTTTTCGACCATCACGCAGAGAGCCCCGTCGCTGGGAAATCGGTCCCCGGCTCGGGGCGACTGGGCAAACGCCGACCACTGTCCTGGCGCGCCTCACTCGACCTTGAGGCGGTCACCGTCGCGCAGGCCGCCCGCAGGCCGCCCGCAGGCGCCGTAGGACGCACTGCGTCCGAATAGGCTCCGATTTACCTATTCGGCTCTATAGCTGCGCATTTCCCGCGCATCCCTTCGGGTGCCGTTGACAACCTTGTCAGCGATCTCCTACTCTCGCCCCACCTTATTTTGTAGGCAACTTTACTAACAGGATGGCTTTGATACGTCCGCGTCGATCCCGGATGGCCGCCACCCCATCTGCGCGCACTGCACCTCGCCTGCGATCTCATATCCGCCTCCTGCTGTGCGCCGCCCTTGTCACCATCTCGGGGGCGGCGTGCACGGGGGCGCCGCTGCCCGATGTCAGGCCGCCGGACTCGGCGACCGCTTACGGTCCCGAGCGGCCGCCGGTGACCTTGACCGTTTGGCACGGGTGGACTGACGAGCGGGAGGCTTCGGCGTTTCAGGCGATGCTCGATCGCTTCCACCTGCTGCATCCGAACATCGGTGTGCGGGCGGTCGGAGGCGTCACCGACAGTCAGATCATCAACGGCATCCGCTCCGAGCAGAACGTCGATGTCGTGTCCTCCTTCACCACTGACGACGTGGGGCTGTACTGCGGCAGCGGTGCCTGGGTCGACCTGAACCCGTTCTTGCGGTCCTCGGGGATCGACGCTGCGAAGACGTTCACCGCGCCGTCGCTGGCGTACTCCGCCTATCACGGCGACCAGTGCGCGCTGCCTCTGCTCGGCGACACCTTCGGGCTCTACTACAACAAGGCGATGTTCGCGAAGGCCGGTATTGAGCGGCCGCCGCGCACATTGTCGGAGCTCGAGGCCGACGCTGCGAAGTTGACCGTCCGGGCCGCGGACGGGTCGCTGCGGGTCGCCGGGTTCCTGCCCGACGTCGATTGGTACGAGAACGCCCCCGACCATCTGCAGTCGGTCTTCGGCATCCGCTTCCAGGACGCCGACAACCGTTCGGTGCTGGCCGGCGATCCGGGCGTCGCCTCCGAGTTGCGCTTCCAGTCGCGGATGATGGCGGTGCTCGGTGGGGCGGACGAGGCGCAAGCTTTCGCAGCCGGGCCGGCGGCCGGTGACGAGAACAGCGCGGCCAACGCCTTCCTGACCGGCAAGGTCGCCATGGCGGTCGGGGGAGAGTGGACCACCGCCGAGATCGCCGCCGACGCGCCCGACCTGGACTACGGGACGGCGCCGTTGCCGGTGGCCGACGACCGCGTTGCCGCCTACGGGTCCGGCACGGTGACGGGCACCGTCATCGGCATCGCGCGCACGACGCGGCACTCGGACGCGGCCTGGGAACTGGTGCGCTTCCTGACCACCGACACCGGCGCGCTCACCGCGTTCGCCAACGCCATCCACAACGTGCCGACCACGTACGCGGTCGCGGCCGATCCCGCGCTGGCCGCGGATGACCGCTTCCGCACTTTCATCGCCATCGCCGCCGACCCCCGGTCCACGAGCACGCCGCCGTCGCCGAACGGCGGCTACTACAAGAGCTCGTTCCAGCGGTTCGTCGCCGCCTATGAAGCCGGTCGGGTCACCGATCCGCAGTCGGCGCTGCGTGCCCTGGACCGGGAGATCGACTCGGCCACCGACCAAGGACGGGAGCCCACCCCATGAGTGCTGCCAGGACTGTGCGGCACGACGCCGCCCGCCCGGTGCTGCCGGGCGGGACGCCCGTGCACCGGTCGGTGCGGCGCGTACGCCGGCGGGAGATGGCCACCGCCGCCGCCCTGATGGGGCCGTGGATCGCCGGCGTCGGGCTGTTCGTGGTCTACCCGCTGGCCGCGACCGTCTACTTCTCTTTCACCCACTACAACATGCTCGACAGGCCGCGGTTCGTGGGTCTGCACAACTGGGCTTTCGTGCTGGGGCACTACCCGCCGTTCTGGACGTCGCTGCGCAACACCCTGTGGCTAGTCGCGGTGATGGTGACGTTGCGCGTGATCGCCGGATTCGGGCTGGCGATGCTGGTCGTCCGGGTGCGGATCGGCGGCCGGCTGATGCGCACGGCGCTGTTCGTGCCCTATCTCGTCCCGCCGGTCGCCGCCGCCCTCGGCTTCGTCTACCTGCTGCGGCCCGGCGACGGCCCGGTCAACCGGCTGCTCGGCGCGGTCGGGATCGGCGGACCCGGCTGGTTCGACGACCCGGCGTGGTCCAAGGCCGCGCTGACGCTGCTGGCGTTGTGGGGCGTCGGCGACGTGATGGTGGTGTTCCTGGCGGCGCTGGCCGACGTGCCCAAGGCTCGCGTCGAGGCGGCGTTGATGGACGGCGCCACCGGCTGGCAGCGGTTCCGCCACATCACGCTGCCGGAGATGTCGCCGACGCTGCTGTTCGCCGCGATCACGGGGGTCATCGCCGCGTTGCAGTACTACACGCAGGCCATGGTCGCGTCGCAGGCCGCGAGCGGCGATCTGGCCGCGCCCGGGCTGACCGCCGAACCCGGCTTTCCCGAGCAGTCCACACTCACCTTGACACAGACCTTGTACTCCCTGGGCTTCATCCACGCTGACACCGGCGCCGCCAGCGTCGTCGCCGTGATCCTGTTCGGGTTGTCGATCGGGCTCACAGCGCTGCTGCTGCGCCGCCGCTCCGGGTTCGCCGCGGGCGTGCTGCGGTGACCGCGCCGCTCGCCGCGGGACCGCTGCCGGATGGCCCTCAGCCGCCGGCCGACGCACCGGTCAGGCGCCGGAGCGCCGGACGGCCGGCCCACCGCCGGCCCGCCCGCACCGGCGCTGTGGGCCGCGGTCGTCCGCCCGGTATGCCCAGGCCCCGCCTGACCGCCGGCCGGCGCAGGATGCTCCACTGGGTTGCGGTCCATTCGCTGGCGATAGCCGCACTGCTCTGCTTCATCGGACCACTGTTCATGCTGGTGGCCGTCAGCCTGATGACCCCCGAGGAGTCGCTGTCAGGCCATTTGCTGCCGGAGCACCCGCAGTGGCACAACTTCGTCGACGTCATGCGCCGGGCAGGCGTACTGCGCTGGTGGTTCAATACCCTGCTCTACGCGGGAGCCGCGACCGTGGCGACCGTGGTGTCCTCCGCGCCGGTCGCCTACGCCCTGGCCCGTTTCGACTTCCCCGGCCGCCGTGCCGCATTGCTGCTCCTGCTCACCGGCATGATGCTGCCGCCGCAGGTCACCGTGGTGCCGATGTACATCCTGTGGGCCAAGCAGTTCCACCTGGCCGGGACGCTGTGGCCGCTGATCGTCCCGCTGCTGTTCGGCGACGCGTTCTCGATCTTCTTGCTGCGCCAGTTCATCATCGCGGTTCCCCGCGACCACATCGACGCCGCGCGCGTCGACGGCTGCGGCGAGCTCCGGACGATGCTGCGGGTGGTGCTGCCGATGGTCAAACCGGCCCTGGCGGCCGTCGCGCTGCTGCAGTTCTTCCTGCGCTGGAACGACTACTTCGGACCTCAGGTGTACGTCGCCACGAATCCGAAATGGTGGACCCTCTCCTACGGCCTGCAGACGTTCCAGGCATCCGAGCACGTCGAATGGAACCTGCTGACGGCCGTGAACCTGCTGGTGACCGCACCCGTCGTGCTCGTCTTCTTCTTCGCGCAGCGGGTGTTCATCCAGGGGGTGACGCTTCCGGCCGCACGGTAGCCGCAGAGCCGTGGTGTGGCAGCTCCACACCCTCCATCGTCGCCGAGGCCGAGGTGCGTCGCAGCGCCGTCACCGCTAGGACCGCCCCGATGGTCGCTACGCCCGCGCCGCTCCACCACACCAGTGCGTCGCTCGCTGCGGCGTGGATCTCGAGTGCGGCCATCGGGCCGATGGCGTAGGCCAGGGAGACGGAGCCGTCGAAGGCGCCGAGGTAGGCGCCGCGTTGCTGGGGCGGGGCCAGGTCGGCGGCGAGGGCTTGGGCGGTCGGGGTCCAGGCGATCTCGCCGAAGGTCGACAGTACGACCACTGCTGCGATCGTCACTGCGGAGGTGTTCAGCAGGAACAACAGGAACGGTCCGCCGGTCAGGGTCGCTGCCACGATCACCAGTACTCGGCGCGGCAGGGTGTCGCCGAAGCGGGTGGCTCGTGCTTGGAAGATCACGATCAGTACCGGGTTCAGGGCGATGAGCGCTCCCCAGGCCGCGACCGGCAGGTGGTAGGAGGACACGGCCGCCACGGGGAGGAACCGGTCCGTCGCGGCGAGGGTGAGCGTGATCATCGTGACCGAGGACAGGAACAGCAGGAAGGATCCGTCGCGCCAGAGCGCGCGGTCGGGGGTCTGCTCGCCGGGTGGTGCGTGGTCGCGGCGTGGGGGATCGTGGATCGACAGGCGTGCGGTGACGACCGCCACCGCGCCGCAGGCGGCGAGTCCGCCGAACATTGTCGGCCAGCTGCCGATCGCCACCAGGAGTGCCGCGCCGGGCGGGCCGAGGATGACCGACATGCTGCGCAGGACGCGCATTGCCGCGTACGCCGATGCGCGCTCGCCGTCCGGGACCGTGTCGGCGATCAGTGCCGAGGACGCGGCGCTGCCCGGAGGGCCGAGCGGGCCGAAGGCGACGACCAGGGCCAGTCCGAGCAGCACGTGGTCGCCGGCGGCCATGAAGGCGGCGATGCACACTGTCTGCGCGGACCAGCTCGCCAGGATGACCGGCCGTCGTCCGCGCCGGTCGGACAGCCGGCCTCCGAGGTAGCCGGAGCCGATCCCGGACGCGGCTCGGAAGAACAGCGCGAGGCCGACCGCCCCGGGTGCGGCGTGCAGCCGTTGGACAGCCCAGATCGCGACGTACGCCGAGAAGCCGGAGGTGGCGAGCCCCTGGATCGCCGTCGCCGTGATCAGGGGTCTGATTCCACTCGGGACGTCGGTCAATCCGAACAGTCGGAGGATCCGGTTGCCGACGCGCGCCGGGTGGGCTCCGTCGCTTCGGCTCATGTCATCTGCATAGCAACGCCGGGGCGTCATGGCGAGCGGGCAGGTTCAGCGTTTGCGGTGCGGCGAGTGCCACGGATCAGACCAGTCCGCGCTTCGCGGCGGCCACTCCGGCCTCGAAGCGGCTGGAGGCGTGCAGCCGATCGCACAGCGAGGTCACCCGCCGCCGGTAGGTGCGCACCGAGATCTCCAGCCGCCGAGCCGCCTGCTCGTCCTTCAGCCCCGCCGACAAGCATCGCAGGATTCGTACTTCCAGCTGCGACAGCTGCGGCAGCGCCGTTCCTAAGGGCGGCGCCGGCCGGGCCTGGTGGAAGGCCCAGGTGGCGACGGCGAGGACGGCCGGGGCGCGCAGCACCGTGCGTTCCCGCTCCGGCCGATCCTGCTGTTTGGGGAGCACCACGGCGATTGAGTCGATCACGGCGAGCCAGGTGGTCAGTCCCGGCAGTATCCGGATCTCGACGCCGGGCCGGGTCGGCGGGGCGAAGGACTCCAGCTCGCCGGGGCCGCCCGCGGTCGTGGGCATCCGGGCGGCCCGCTGGATCTGTAGCAGCTGGCCGACCTGCGGCGGGTTCTTCAGGCACGATTCCTCCACCTCGCGCAGACAGCCGAGGATCTCCCGGTCGGCGCTCTCGACGGCCTGCTTGCGGTCGTACGCGCCCAGCACGTCGTCCACGGCGGCGTGCAGGCGTGCGGCCAGGTCGGGGCAGTCGGCCCGGTCGAGCACCGCCGCGGTCTCCGCCATGGGTCCATTGGCACCCCCGAGCATCGATGCAACCCCTCCCAAAGGCGGATCGAAACGCCTCGCGAGATTCGTCCCGGGCCCGCGGCGCACCCGATGCCCGGGTGCGCCGTTGTCTCCCGACGTGCCGGCGCCGGGCCCGAACCGGCGGCCGTCCGCCGCCCTGTGGCCTGGGCGGCTAACCCCTGCATTACCTCGAATCATGACCATGCGGTCCGCTGTGAGGCAAGCCTGACTTACCCGACTGGAACCACTATAAGGGTTCTTATATGGCGACGTCCCAGATGGCGGCCGTCAAGGGGTTCGGACGATGACCACAAGTCGCCAACCCCCGCCGGTCCACCGATGTTGGCCATTAGTGGGCAATTGCTTGCTGTCCGCCATATGCCCTGGTGAACATGCGTGTCATACCGGGGCGAACGCCGACCGGGCGCGAGCGGCCGACTGCCCGCAGACACGCGAGGGGGACACCGTGACCCTGATTCCCACTATCAAGCCCGGCGAATACTCCGCCGAACTCCCCGCCGAGTTCTCCGCCGCCGAGCTGGCCGACTATCTGAGTGTCTACTGCGCCAACCCGCTGTTCCGCAGTGCGCGGTTCGAGGAGCTGGAGATCGACGACGATCCCTACCGCCGCCCGGTGCGCCCGGAGGATCTCAGCTTCCTGCGGTTCGACCGCCCCTTCGGCCGCCCCGACTCCTCGCGGCTGTCCGCGCTCATCGGGCACCGCATGCTGCTGAACATCCACGACACCGCCAAACCGATGTTCGCCGCGAAGATGACGCCGGAGCGCTGGGAGGAGTACCGGCTGTTCTACGGGGAACGCAACCGGGTCCTTGGCGAGCTGGTACGGCCGTTGCTGGAGAACCACGTCTTCGGCTTCGTCCACGAAGCCGTCGCCGAACAGGTCGCCGACACGGTAGAACCGGGTGTCGCGGACCTGCGAAGCCTGCTTACCGACCTCGCCGAGGAGCGCCATCGCGCGGCGGAGGAGGTCGTCGGCCTGGTCGCCGCAGCCGGGGCTGCTGACGAGGCCGCGAAGATGACCGCGGTCCAGCTGCTGGCCGGCACCATCAACGCGCCGCTGCGGATCAGCCCACTGATGATCCCGGGCCCGGACGGTGCGGGTGGCGGCGGCCTGGCGCCCCTGGCGGCCCTGGCGAACACCCGCGGCGAGCCCCACCCGATCGACACCATCCTGGCCGCGATCATGGACGTGTGCGGATTCGGCGTCCAACCGCACCGCTACTACCAGTACTACCTGCCCTCCACCCTCGCCGCGATGAACTACCTCAACGCCACGGCGCGCGACCACGGCCGGGTCTTCGAGTTCCTCGGCGCCATGTGCGTGCGCACGCTCGACTCGCTCGCCCTGATCGGCGGCCACGGTGGCCGGCTGGCCGAACTCGCCGGTCCCGCCGACACCGCACGGACCGAGGCCGCACTGGCCCACACCGCCCCGGAGGCGGAGACCGCCGCGGCGATCGAGGAGATCACCCGCACCGTTCTGGAACCGCTGTCCCACCGCTTCGGCCCGCCGGCCCTGGCCGCCTTCAACCGCGGCGCGCGCGAATACGCGCTGCTGCTGGACGTCCACCACGACGACCTCACCGTGCAGCTGCGCTGGATCGACAGCGCCGAGGCCTACCGCGCCAAAGCCGAGCGCCTCCAGGCCGCCATCGACGAGCACCACATCCCCGTCGCCCTGGACACGTTCGTCGAGTCCTGGGAGGAGTGCTCCACCACCCACGTCCACGACGACGACCGGCTGCTGGTCATCGAGAGCGGCGAGATGGAGTTCTGGAACTGCTTCTCCGGAACCCACAAGTTCCGCCCCGGGGACAAGCTGTTCATCCCCAAGCACCGGCTGCACGGCTCGGTCGTGCTCTCCGGCGAGTGCGTCTACCACCAGCCGGTGATCAACGCCGACCTGGACCAGCGCTATGGCTGAGTCGACCGTCGGAGGGCTGCTGCCGGACATCCCCGGCAAACGGCTGTTCCGCACCGATCGCCCGGAGGTGCCGCAGGACGCCCCGCAGTGGCTGGTCCAGGCGCTGGAGGTCTTCCGCGCCGACGTCGGGCACGCCGAGTACCCCTGCCACTTCGGCCGTAACGCGCTGCACCTCGGCGAGTTGTTCGGCACCTGGATCGGCGAGGACGGCGAGGACGGCGACCTGGCGACGCTGCGCGACGACCTCGCCGCCTTCCTCGACGCCACCCGGCCGTTCGCTCACCGCCGCATGGCGCTGTCGGCGTTCTTCGCCCCCGAGCCCGGCGCCGACCACACCGCGCACGGCCGCCGGTTCTGGACCGTCCTGCGCCGGCTGTGCGACGCCGACGACCGGCCCTGGCCCGACGAGATCCCCACGGCTCCGGAGCACAACCGCTGGGAGTTCTCCTTCCACGGCGTCCCGATGTTCGTGTTCGCCGCCGCCCCGACCCACATCGCCCGGCGCAGCCGCAACCTCGGACCGGGACTGGTCATGCTGTTCCAGCCGCGCAACGTCTTCGCCGGGATCGAGGGCGGCAGCCCGGCCGGCGTCGTCGCTCGGCGCCGGATCCGGGAACGGCTGGCCGCCTGGGACGCGGTCGAGCCGCATCCGTTGATGGGCGACTACGGTGACCCGTCGAACTTCGAATGGAAGCAGTACTACATCACCGACGCCGACGACGGCGCGATGTACGAAGCCTGCCCGTTCAACCACGGGTTCCCCGAGACCGCCGATGACGCCGCCGATGACGCCGCCGCTGGCGCCGACGCGGACGCCCACGACAACGACGACGCCCTCGCGGTCTCCGCGCCCGCCGACCTCGACGGCTTCGTGTCCCGACAGTTCGAGGAACAGGCGGCGAAGACCCCGACCGCGGTCGCCGTGATCGCCGGTGACGAGGTCCTGGACTACCGGACCCTGGATCGGCGCGCCAACCACCTGGCCCACACCCTGATCGCCGAGGGAGTCCGTCCCGAGGACCGGGTCGGCGTCGTCGCCGACCGCGTCGCCGACACTGTCGTGGCACTGCTCGGCGTGCTCAAAGCCGGTGCCGCGTACGTCCCGATCGATCCCGCCCTGCCCGAGGACCGCAGGGTCCTGATGCTGGACGAGTCGGGCGTCGACGTCGTCGTGGCCGCCGGCCGGCGGTTCGGCCAGGTCCCGGTCGGCCCACGCCGCCTGGTCGCCGCCGACGCGTCCGGCGAGCCGACCGAGGGATCCCCGGTCACGGCGGCGACCCCGGACAACCTCGCCTACGTGCTCTACACCTCCGGCTCGACCGGCGTCCCCAAAGGCGTCATGGTCACCCACCGTCAGCTGGCCCTGGCCACCCTGGCCCAGCGGGTGCCCGAGCGGCCCCGGCCCGAAGCCTTCCTGCTGCCGATCTCGTTCTCCTTCGACGCCTCCGGTGTCGGCCTGTGGTGGACGCTGACCAGCGGCGGCGCGCTGATCATCCCGGCGGACGGCGACCATCGCGACCCGGCCCGACTGCGCGAGCTGATCCAGCTGTACGGCGCCACGCACACCGACTGCACGCCCGCGCTCTACGACCTCATCCTTGGCAACGACCCGGCACCGCTGGCCAGCCTGCGCTGCGCGATCGTCGGCGGCGAAGTGCTGCCGCCGGCCCTGGCCGCCCGACACCGCGCCCTCCTGCCGGAGTGCCTGCTGGAGAACAACTACGGGCCGACCGAGGTCGCGGTCTGGGCCGCGACGCACCTGCTTCGCGACGACCATGACCTGCCGGGCGACCGCGTTCCGATCGGGCGCGCCATCGCCTGTACCCGGGCCCACGTACTGGACGACGGCTTCAGTCCGGTCGCCGACGGCGAGATCGCAGAACTCTTCCTCGGCGGCGGCAACGTCGCCCGCGGGTACCAGCTGCGACCCGGCCTGACCGCCGAGCGGTTCCTGCCCGACCCGGATCCTTCGGCATCGGGAGCGCGGATGTACCGCACCGGAGACTTGGTCCGCCGCACCGAGACCGGACTCCTGGAGTTCCACGGCCGGGCCGATTCGCAGGTCAAAGTCCGCGGCCACCGGGTCGAGCTCGGCGAGGTCGAGGCCGCGCTGCGCGTCCATCCGCAGGTCGTCGAGGCCGCCGCCGCGCTGCGCACCGTCGCCGGCGAACCGGTGCTCGTCGCCTATCTGGCGTTCGCTCCCGGGGCGCAGGTGTCGGACGTCGCGGTGCGCGCTCATCTGGCTCCGCGGCTGCCGGCCTCGTTCCTGCCCTCGCGGATCGTGCGGATGACGGCGCTGCCCCGGCACGCCAACGGCAAGCTCGACCGGGCCGCGCTGCCGGATCCCGCCTCCGAGGCCGATCCGGAAGGCCCCCGATGAAGCTTGTGATGGTTCGCCCCACATATCTGCCCACTGATGTCGGTTCCCTGCGATCCGGCCCGGTCACCGCCGCCGTCGCCGAGCTCGGCCCGCTGGTCGCCCGGCGGGCCCTGAGCGACACCGAACTGCTCGCGCGCCTGGCCGACGTCCCGATCCGTCCGCCCGGGATCAAGCTCGACCGGTCGGCGTTCACCGGCGGCCTGCCGCGCAAGGAACGGCTTTTCGCCGTGCACGACGGGTTCTTCGGCGTGTTCCGCGCTGCCGACGCCGCGACCGAACTGCTCGCCCACTGCGCGCTCGTCGGCTACCGGACCGTATTGCGCGAGGCCGTTCGCTGCGGTGCGACGCTGGACGACGAACAGTGGGGGAGGCTGCGGCACGGCATCGAGGCCACCATCGCCTACATCCTCGGCCTGCCCATCGGCGCGCCGCAGCCCGCTCCGGTCCCGATCGGAAACGCGGCGCTGGATCCGCACCGCCGCTGGCGCAGCGGCCATCACATGTTCTTTCCGCTGATCCAGGCCATCGTGCTGGGCCTGGGCTGCTTCCAGTCCGCGGTGAACGCCGGTCGGATCGAGGCCGCCGACGAGGCGTTGGCCTTCGCGACGGTCGTCATGTCCGCGTCCGGTGACGCCATGTGCTTCGCCTCCGACTTCCAGCCCGGCGACTACGGCGGCGCGGTCCGGCCGGCCATGGCGCCGCCGTATCTGCCGGTCGGCCTGTCCGGGGTCATGTCCGAGGACCACGACCTGCTCATCCGGCGCTTCCGCGAGCTGCGCGAGGTCTTCCCGACCCTGGACGGGCCGCTGGCCGCGCGGCGCGAGGAGTTCATCACGGCCGTCGAGGCCACCTACGACGCCCACAAGCGGGTGTGCGCCAAATTCGACGGCGAGCACGTGGTCAGCCTGCGCATGAGCACGGACAGCACGGCCAAGGCCGTCGGGGTGCTGGAACAGCTGGAACGGTCCCGCCTCAACACCCTGAGGTCCCTATGACGATTCCGGAGACCCTCGCCGAACTGCTCGTCCGCCGCGGTGCGGAGCAGCCGGGCCGTGAAGCCCTGACCTTCCTCGGCGACGACGGGAGGGCCGTCGAGCTCACCTACGCCGAGCTGGACGCGCGCGCACGGGCCATCGCCGCCGCGCTGGCCGACACCTGCCGCGCCGGGGAGCGAGCGCTTCTGCTGTATCCGCCGGGACCCGAGTACGTCGCGGGCTTCTTCGGCTGCCTGTACGCCGGAGTCATCGCGGTGCCCGCCTATCCGCCGTTGGACGCCCGCCAGGCGGCCCGCCTGACGGGGATCGCCGCGGACGCCACTCCCGCCGCCGTCCTGACCGAGGCCGCGTTCCTCGGCATGGCCCGCGACCTCCTCGAACCGGTGCTGCGCGGGACCGGCGTGGCGCCGACCTGGATCGCCACCGACACCGCCGCGTCGGTGGGCGGGCCGTGGCGAGTGCGGCACAACCCGGAACGGGTCGCGTTCCTCCAGTACACGTCGGGCTCCACCGGGCAGCCCAAGGGCGTCGTCGTCACCCACGCCAACCTGCTGCACAACTCGGCCTTCATCCGCGACCGGTTCGGACACTCCGAGTCCAGCCGCGGCGTGATCTGGCTGCCGCCGTACCACGACATGGGGCTGATCGGAGGGATCCTCCAGCCGGTGTTCGCCGGGTTCCCCGTGACGCTGATGTCCCCGCTGAGCTTTCTGCGCGAGCCCTGGCGATGGCTGCGCGCCGTCTCCGATTACGGCGCCACCACCAGCGGAGGTCCGAATTTCGCCTACGACCTCGCGGTCCGCAAGACGACGCCGGCCCAGCGCGAGGCGCTGGACCTGAGCCGGTGGACGGTGGCCTTCACCGGCGCCGAGCAGGTGCGTCCGGCGACACTGGACGCGTTTGCTAAGGCTTTCGCGGCGGCGGGTTTCCGCAGGCGGGCCTACTTTCCGTGCTACGGACTGGCCGAGGCCACGCTCATGGTGACCGGAGTCCGCTTCGACGCCGATCCCGAGGTCACCGCGTTCTCCGCCGATGCCCTCGCGGCCGGTGGCTGTGCGCTGCCGCCTGAGGTCACCGCCGGCGCCGGCGCCGACGCCTCCGAGCGGCGCCTGGTGTCCTGCGGGACGCCTCCGGCCGACGGAGCCGTCGCGATCGTCGATCCGGACAGCGGCTCGCCGGTCGAGGAGGGGACGATCGGCGAGATCACGGTCTCCGGGCCGTCGGTCGCCGCGGGGTACTGGGGTGACCGCGGAGCCGCCGAGTTCGCCGACGGCCGGGTCCGCACTGGCGATCTGGGATTCCTGTACGGCGGCGGGCTGTACATCACCGGACGTCGCAAGGACCTGATCATCGTGCGCGGTCGCAATGTCGCCCCGGACGACGTCGAGCACACCGCGGCGGCCGCGCACCCGGCACTGCGTCCCGGCTGCGGCGCGGCGGTCGCCGTGGAAATCGGCGGCGAGGAGCGGTTGGCGGTCGTGCACGAGGTCCAGGGGCCGAAGCCGCTGCCGCTGGCCGAGATCTCGGGAGCGGTGCGGGCCGCGGTACTGGGAGACCACGGCGTGGCCGTGTCCCGCGTGGTGCTGCTGGGCAAAGGCGGTCTGCCGAAAACGTCGAGTGGGAAGGTACGGCGCTCCGAGTGCCGCCGGGCCTTGGCTGCGGACGAACTGCCGGTGCTGTTCGACGACGGTGCCGGGACTAGCGCGGCGCTGAGAAGCACCGCCGCCGAGCCGACACTGACACCAGCGCCAGCACCGACACCGACACCGACACCGACATCGACACCAGCGCCAGCACCGACACCGGCCCCTGACGCGGCCGAGACCGGCCCGGCCACCGAGGCGCTCGTCGACCTGCTCCGGCAGGCGGCGGCCGGGGTGCTCGGCGTCGCGACCGGGACACTCGACGCCGACGTGCCGCTGGCAGCGCTCGGGCTGGAATCGGTCAAGGCCGCTGACCTGGCGGTGCGCGCCGAGGCAGCCGGCATCCGGTTGCATCTGCCGGACCTGATGTCGGGTGCTGACCTGCGGACGCTGGCCCGTTCGGCGACCGGCACCGAGCCTGCGCCGTCCGCCTCCACCGACGCCCTCACCGAGGGCGAACGCGCGATGTGGTTCCTGCATCGCCTGGCTCCGGACTCCACCGCCTACCACCTCGGCCACGCGGCCGACGTCGCCGGCGCCTTCGAACCTGCCGCGTTCTCCGCCGCGCTGAACACCGCGATCGCCCGTCATGCGGCTCTGCGCACGAGGTTCGGTGTCCGCGACGGCGAGCCCTACCGGATCGTCGGCCCGTCGTCGGTCGACTGGGCATCCGTCGACGCGACCGGCTGGGAGCCGACCCGCGTGGACCGTGCGATCCAAGCCCTGGTCGACGAGCCCTTCGACCTGGAAACCGGGCCGCTGTGGCGGATCCGCCATTGGCGGCTCGGTACCGATCGCCATGTCCTGGCGCTCGCCGTTCACCACATCACGGCGGATCTGTGGTCCCTGACCGCCCTGATCCGCGAACTGATCGGGGCGGCGGCGCCTTCCTCGCCGACGCAGGGCCCGGACATGGCCGCCGCCGTCCACGCCGAGCGCGCCTACCTCTCCACGACCGAGGCACGAGAGGCCCTCGGCCGCTGGCACCACCGCCTGGCCGATCCGCCGGATCCGCTCGACCTGCCCACCGACCGGCCCCGCCCCGCCGTCCAGAGCTTCCTCGGCGTGCGCCATCTCCACGACCTGTCGCCGGACACCGCGCGAGCGGTCGACGCACTCGCCGCGTCCGAACACGTCTCGCCCTACACCGTTCTGCTCGCCGCCTACGCCTGGCTCCTGCACGCCTATACCGGCGCATCCGACCTTGTCATTGGCGCGCCCGCGCCTGGACGCCTGACCACGGAGACCTCCGGCGTGCTCGGCCTCGCGGTCAATGTCGTCCCGGTGCGGTGCGAGCTCACCGTTGACGGAACCTTCCTGGAAACGGTCCGGCATGTCGCCTCCCGCGTGCGCGAGGCGCTGGCCGGACAGCGGATCCCGTTGCCACGCCTCGTCGAGATCGCCCATCCCGACCGTGACCCAGGTCGCAGCCCGCTGTTCCAGACGCTGTTCGCGCTCCAGCAGACCTCGGCCGACGACCCGTTGACCTCGTTCCTGCTCGATGCCGGATCCGTCGACGTCGGCGACCTCCGTTTCACGTCGCGGCCTGTCGCCACCACCGGCGCGCAGCTTGACCTGTCTGTGGAGATCGTCCGCACCGCCGAGAGTCTGCGCTGTGGTCTCACCTATGACAGCGCGCTCTGGGATCCCGACACGGCCATCCGCTTCACTGGCCATTTCGCCTTGCTGCTCAGCCAAGTCGTCGCTGACCCGGCGATCACCGCTGAACAGGTCGATCTCCGCTCCCCAGCCGAGAAGACCGACTGGAACGCCCCGGTCGCCGCAGTATCCGACGAGCTCATCCACGAGGCCGTCGATCGCCACGCATGTCAGACTCCGCATGCCATCGCCGTCCGAGACGGTGACCGTACGATCTCCTACGGCCGCCTGACGCGCTGGAGCGACGCCCTCGCCGACCGCCTGCATCAGCTCGGCGCCAGGCCGGAGGCTCGGGTCGGAATCCTCGCCGACCGTTCCGCCGACTTCATCGCCGCGGCTCTCGCGGTTCTCAAGGCCGGCGCGGCCTATGTCCCCCTGGACCCCGATCACCCCACCGCGCGCCTCGCCTCCCTGGCCGACGATGCCGGGATCCGCCTGCTCATCGGCCCGGAGCCGTACGCGTCCGACCTGGCGCGCGCCCTCGGGCGGGGCGTGTCTCCGGTGGACTCGGCCGAACTAGACGCCGAGCGCGCCGCGCCGCGCAAGATCGCACGCCCGGACAACGCGGCGTACGTCATGTACACGTCGGGTTCCACCGGAGAACCGAAGGGCGTCTGCGTCACCCACACCGGAGTCGTCAACCTGCTCGATGCTCTGGCGAGCGAGGCCGGCGACGTCTGTGCGTGGTGGACCAGCGGCGGCTTCGACGTCTCCGTGTTCGAGATCTTCAGCGCATTGCGCGCCGGGGCCACGGTCGATGTGGTGCCCGCCGAGATCCGGCCGCACGCCGAGCAGTACGTGCAATGGCTCGCCGAACGCGGCATCACTCATGCCTACGTCCCGCCCTTCGCGCTGAGCGCCCTGGAAGCCGGGATCTCGCGGTCGGGATTGCGGCGCCTCATAGTGAGCGTCGAACCGACCCCGGAGCCGTTGCTGCGGCGCATCGCCGCCGGGCTGCCGGGGCTGCCGGGGCTGCCGGGGTTGTCGGGGCTTTCGGTGGTCAACGGCTACGGTCCGACCGAGGCCACGATCTTCGCCACCCTGCACCGGCTCGACCCGGACGGTTCGGGTTCCGGCATGGTGCCGATCGGCCGTGCGGTGCGGAACTGCCCGGTCCGGGTGCTGGACGCCGCGGGCCGTCCGGTCCCGGTCGGCGTGCCGGGGGAGTTGCACGTCGGCGGCGTCGGCCTGGCGCGCGGCTACCTCGGGCGTCCCGGAGCGACCGCGGAGGCGTTCGTGCCGGATCCGTTCGCCGAGCGGCCCGGTGCGCGGATGTACCGCACCGGGGACGTGGTGCGGTACCGGCCCGACGGACATCTCAGGTTTCTGGGACGCCGCGACCAGCAGGTCAAGCTGCGAGGGGTGCGGATCGAGCTCGGCGAGGTGCAGGCCGTGCTGGCCGCCCAGCCGGGCGTGGGATCGGCGCTGGTGGTGACGCGGCCGATCGGCGGACAGCCGGTGCTGGTCGGCTACGCGGTGCCGGACGGGCCGGTCCCGCCGGCGCCCGCCGACCTCCGAGCCCGTCTCCGCACCGTCCTCCCGGCGCCGATGGTGCCCTCGGCCGTCGTCGTCCTCGACGCCTGGCCGGTG
This sequence comes from Catenulispora yoronensis, assembly GCF_039531695.1. Taxonomy (NCBI): domain Bacteria; kingdom Bacillati; phylum Actinomycetota; class Actinomycetes; order Catenulisporales; family Catenulisporaceae; genus Catenulispora; species Catenulispora yoronensis. The sequence continues at coordinate 88,000 of NZ_BAAAQN010000025.1, read as the reverse complement.
ACCGTCAACGGCAAGCTCGACCGCCGCGCCCTGCCGCTCCCGGAGGCGGTTCGCGGCCCGGCGTTCGAACCTCCGGCCGACGACCGCGAGCGCACCGTCGCCGACATCGTCGGCGAGCTGCTGGGCGGACGCCGCGTCGGACGCCACGACGATTTCTTCGACCTGGGCGGTCACTCCCTGCTGGCCGCGCAGGCCGCTCTCCGGATCGGAGCCGCGCTCGACGTCGACGTGCCGGTGGTCGCGCTGTTCAGCCACCCGACGGTCGCGGGGCTGGCCGAGGCGTTGGCCGCGGCCACCGCGCCGGCGGCGCCGATCACCGTCCTGCCCCGGGCGTTCGACGACCCCGCCGCCCTGGCCGCGCGCATCGCCGCGTTGCCCGACGACATCGTCCAGCTGCTGACCGACGAGGTGAGTGGAGCATGACCGACCTGTCAGCGCCGAGGCGCCAGCTGGCCGAGCGCCTGCATGCCGACGCCGAGCGCGGCCTCACGACGTTTCCGGCGACCGCCGCACAGCGCCGCATATGGCTGCTCCATCACCTGGCGCCGCACAGCTCGCGCTATACGATGCCGGCCGCGCTGCGCCTGTATGGCGAGCTGGACCTGCCCGCGCTCCAGCGCGCTCTCACGGCCGTCGCGACCCGGCACGAGGCGCTGCGCACCGTTTTCTCCACGATCGACGGAGTCCCGGTGCAGCAGGTCCATGCTGAAGCCGATATCCGGCTGGAGATCCGTGAGCGCAACGGGGTGGAGCCCCTCGACGCCCTGCGCGCGGCTGTCGCAGAGCCCTTCGACTTGGCCGCCGGTCCTGTGGTGCGCGCGATCCTGTGGCCGATGGACCCCGGCGAGTACCTGCTCCTGATCGCCGTGCACCACATCGCCGCAGACGCCTGGTCTCTGCCGATTCTGCTCACCGATCTGGCAGCGGCCTACCGCACCGAGCACGACGGCGAGACACCGGCTTTCGCGCCGCTTCCGATCCAGTGCGGTGACTACGCGGTCTGGGAAGCCGGAGCCGATGCGCGTGCGCAAGCTGACGCGGCCGTCTCGTACTGGCAGCACACTCTCGCGGATCCGCCCGAGCCGTTGGACCTTCCGACCGATCGTCTCCGCCCGACGAGCGAGGCGGGCCCGGCCGCGACGTATCGCACGGTGATCCCAGCACACGTCGTGGGGCAGCTTCGTAGCCAGGCCCGCGAATCCCGGACCACTCTGTTCACCGTTCTGCACGCCGGGCTGGCCGCCGTCCTGCGGCGGTTCACGGGCTCCCACGACCTGGTCGTCGGCGTCCCGGTCTCCGGACGGATCCGTCCGGAGACGGCCGCCCTGGTCGGCTGCTTCGTCAATACGTTGCCGCAGCGCACCGTCATCGACGACGGCACCGGCTTCTCGGCGCTGGTGGAACAGGTTCGCGACCGCGGTCGCGAGGCCCTCGCCCATCAGGCCGCGCCGCTGGAGCGGATCGTCGCGGCATCCGGTGCCGCGCGGGTTCCGGGCCGCGCGCCGTTGTTCGACGTCGGACTCACGCTGCAACCCCGCCTCGATGTCTCCGACCTGCTGGCCGGAGTGCGCGCCGAGCCGGTGCCGATCGACGCCTCCGATGCCAAGTTCGACCTCGGCTGTCTGATCGAGGAAGACGGCGAGGCCCTGCACATCGCCTGGGAGTACCGCTCCGATCTGCTCGACGCCGCCACGGTCGGCTCGTTGGCCGACTGTTTCGCCGGGTTCCTGGCCGCGGCGGTCGCCGACCCGGCACGGCCGATCGGTGAGGTGCCGCTGGCCACGGACGCTGCCGAAGCCGAAGGTCCTCAGGCGCGGTCGCAGCACACTGGGACAATCGTCGACCTGTTCGCCGCGATGGTCACGGCGAGCCCGAACGCGCCGGCCATCGTCGATGGCGACCGTACCCTCAGCTACCGCGACCTGGACCGGCTCACCAACCAGATCGCCCGGGCCCTGCGCGGTCGCGGAGTAGGCCCGGAAACCCCGGTCGGCGTGTGCCTGCCACGGTCCGCGGACTTCGCGGTGGCGTGCCTGGCAGTGCTGAAGGCCGGCGGGCACTACGTGGCGCTGGACGCCGGATATCCGCAGCAGCGTCTGGAACTCATGCTCGCCGAAGCCGGAATAGCCCACGCCATCACTACGACTCCGGGTGCTGATTTCCTCGCGACGGTCGACACCCTGTTCATCGATCACCGCGACTCCTGGGCCGAACAGTCCGAGAGCGCGTTCGAGGAATCGCCGCATCCTGACATGCTGGCGGCTCAGATCTTCACCTCCGGCTCCACCGGACGCCCCAAGGCCGTCGCGCTCACGCATCGCGGCGTCGTCGACCTGGTCCGGCCCGGCGACTACAGCGGCCTGGGCCCGGACCGGACCCTGTTGTGGCTGTCGTCAGTGTCCTTCGACGCGGCCACCTGGGAGATCTGGGGCACGCTGTTGCACGGTGCGTGCGGCGTGGTGCATCCCGAGTTGGCGTTCACCGCTGAAGCGATCGGTGCCGCCATCCGCGAGCACGGTGTCACTGCGGCTGTCATGGCGACCGCGCTGTTTCACGCGGTCGTGGACGAGGATCCGGCAGCGCTGTGCGGGCTGCGGACCGTGCTGATCGGCGGCGAGGCGCTGTCGGTTCCGCACGTACGCCGCGCTCTGGCGGCTGCGCCCGGCCTGATCGTCGTCAACGGTTACGGCCCGGCCGAGGCGACTACCTGTGTCACGGCGTATCCGGTGTCGGTTGGCAGCAGGGATATCAGCGGTCTGCTGAGCGTTCCGATCGGCCATGCGGTCAACGGCAGCCGAGTGGTTTTGCGCGACGCCGACGGCCGTCCGGTGCCAAGCGGGGCGGTCGGCGAGGTGTGGATCGGCGGTCCCGGGCTGGCTCGCGGCTACACCGGTCAACCTGCGCGGACAGCTGAGCGTTTCGTCCCCGGGCCGGACGGCGAGCGCTGGTACCGCACGGGCGATCTGGCCCGCCGGCTCGGCGACGGTTCGCTGCTGTTCCGAGGACGCGGCGACTCGCAGGTGAAAATCCGCGGCCATCGTGCGGAGCCGGGCGAGGTCGAGGCCGTGCTCATGCGGCACCCAGCGATCACGGCGGCCGCCGTGACCGCACACCGGCTCTCAGCCACGGACAACCGACTGGCCGCGTATGTGGTCATCGACCACCCGACCGCCATGGCGGAACTGCGCTCCTGGCTGGCCACGACCCTGCCGGACTACCTGGTTCCCGCCTCGCTCTCGGTGATCGACTCCCTCCCGCTCACCCGCAACGGCAAGGTCGATCCGACTCGGCTGCCGGTACCCCGCTGGGCCGAACACTCTGCCGACCCGGCCCGCCCTCGGACCGCGACCGAGGACGCCGTCGCCCGGATCTGGGCGGAACTGCTGGGTGTGGAGGACTCTGCGATCGGCCCCGACGACGACTTCTTCGACCTCGGAGGCCACTCGCTGCTGGCGTCGCGCCTCGTCTCGCGCCTGGCCGCACGGCTTGGCGTCGCCCTCGACCTGATCACGGTGTTCACCCGCACCACGCTCGCTGCCTTGTCCGAGGTCGTGGCGGCGGCCGAACCCGGCTCGGCGGCCGGCGCGATCGAGCCGGGACCACGCCCGGCGCCACTGTCGTACGCACAGGAGCGGTTGTGGTTCCTGTCCCGCCTGGAGCCCGATTCCCCGGCCTACCATCTGCCGCTCTCGGCGCGGATCATCGGGCCGCTGGACGCTGCCCGCCTGGCCACGGCCTGGGACACGGTGGTGGCCCGGCACGAAGTCCTGCGCTCGGTGGTTCGGGAAGGTGACGAGGGGCTCTTTTCCGTCCTGGCCGAGCCGGTCGCGCTGCTGTATGTCGACGCCGCCGCCGATCCGGCGCTCGCCGACCGCCTGCTCCTTGACGTCGTGCGGCGGCCGTTTGACCTGGCTCGGGAGGTCCCGGTCCGGGCCCTGCTGGTCCGCGTCGGCGACGAGGAGTACGTGCTCTCGGTCGTCGTCCACCACATCGCCGCGGACGGCTGGTCGGCGGCGATCCTGGCCGAGGAGATCGGTGCGGCGTATTTGGGCCGGGCCGAAGTCCCGGCCGAGTCGGTCGTCGTCCAGTACGGCGACTTCGCACACTGGCAGCGGAACAGGATGACCGGGGCGGCCCTAGGCGCCCTCACCGCCTTCTGGCGCTCCGAACTGAACGGCGCCCCTCTCGTGGTGGAGCTGCCGGCCGACCGCCCGCGGCCGCCGCGCCAGCGGTTCGACGGAGCTGCGCTGCCGCTGGTGGTCCCGGCTGCGCTGGCGGTCCGGATCAGGGCTTTGGCCGCCTTGGCGGGTTGCACCGAGTTCATGGTGCTGGCGGCCGCATTCGCCGCCATGCTGTCGGCCTACAGCGGGCAGCACGACGTGCTGTTCGGGACGCCCGTCGCGGGCCGCCCGCACCCGGATGTCGAGCGCACCGTCGGCAGCTTCGCCAACACCGTGGTGCTCCGTGCGGACCTGTCCGGGGAGCCGACCGCGCGCGAGCTGCTGGCGCGGATGCGGCGGGTGTGCCTGGCGGCGTACGCGCACCAGGACCTGCCGTTCGAGAAGCTCGTCGAGGCGCTGGCCCCGGAGCGGGACCTGTCCCGGAACCCGGTGGTGCAGACGATGCTCGCGCTGAACAACACCGCCCCGCCGCGCCTGGAGCTGCCGGGACTGCGGGTGCGGCCGCTCGCGGCCGAGTTGCCGGTCACGCGGTTCGACCTGGCGCTGTGGCTCACCGATGGCGACGACGAAGGCGGTGACGGTCATGACCGTGGTGGCGATGTCGGCGGTGGCGGCGATGGTCGCGGCGAAGGCCGTCACGGCCGTGTCGGTCCTGGCGGTGAAGACCGCGCTGGTGACGCTGGTGGCCGGGGGTTCGGGGGAATCGGCGGCTTCTGCGAATACGACACGGCGTTGTTCGATCAGCAGACCGTGTCCGGAATGCTCGGGCACTTCGTCGAGCTCCTGGACGCGATGACCGCTGACGCGGACGTCGTGCTCGAAACGATTCTGACAGAGACCGACGCGCAGTCCTTGAGCGATTGGGGTGACGGATCCGAGCTGCTGGTCGGTGAATCCGTACTGGCCGCAGTCGCCCGAACCGCCGCCGCCGATCCGCACCGGTCGGCGATCGCTGCGGAGGACGGCTCGGTGTGGAGCTACGGACAGCTGTGGCAGTCCGCCGGGAAGGTGGCCGCGCAGCTCCGGTCGGCCGGTGTCGCGTCCGGCGCGGCCGTCGGGATCTGCGCCGGACGCACTCCTGGCACGGTTTCCGCGCTGCTCGGATGCTGGCTCGCCGGTACGGCGTACGTGCTGTTGGATCCGGCGCTGCCCGAGGCGCGGCTGCGGCGAATGGCGGAGATCGCCGATGTCGCCGTGGTGCTGACGGATTCGGAGTCGGCAGCCCGGATCACCTTCGCGGCGGTGCTGCCCATCGACGCCGACGTGATTGCCGGTTCGGCCGCTCTCGTCGACCGGTCGCACGCGGTGCCGGCGGACAGCCCCGCCTACATCCTCTTCACCTCCGGCAGCACCGGCGAACCCAAGGGCGTCGCCGTCCCGCATTCTGCCCTGACCGCTTTCCTCGCCGCGATGACGGGCCACGAGCCCGGATTGTCCGCGCGCAGCCGACTGGTCGCGGTCACTCCCTTCACCTTCGACATCGCAGCCCTCGAACTCTTCGGCCCGCTCACGTCCGGGGCCTGTGTCACCCTCGCCGACCCGGCCACCACCCACGACGGGACGGCGCTCGCACGGCTGTTGGAGGCTGCCGACTGCGACGTGCTGCAGGGCACCCCGGCCACCTGGCGGCTGCTCCTGGACGCCGGGTGGCGGCCCGGACCGGGCTTCCGTGCGCTGTGCGGCGGCGAGGCGCTGCCCGTTGGGGTGGCGTCCGAACTGCTGAAACACGGTGCCGAGCTGTGGAACCTCTACGGGCCCACCGAGACGACCGTGTGGTCCACCGTCGCGCGCGTCGACGACCCCGACCGCATCGGGATCGGGCGACCCATCCCCGGCACCGCGCTGAAACTCGCGACCGGATCGGGCTCCCGCGTCCCGGTCGGCGCGGTCGGCGAGGTCTGGATCTCCGGAGCCGGACTGGGCCTCGGCTACGCCGGCCGCCCGGCCGCCACCGCTGAACGCTTCGTCCCGGCAGCCGATGGAGCGCGGTGGTACCGCACTGGGGATCTGGCGCGCTACGACCGGGCCGGGCGCCTGGCGCATCTGGGCCGGGCAGACGCGCAGCTGAAGATCCGCGGCTACCGCGTCGAGCCCGGCGAGGCCGAGTCCGCCCTCACCGCGCATCCCGGCGTGTCGGCTGCGGCAGTCGTCGCGCGGGAAGGCCGTCTCGTCGGCTACTACGTGCTCGACCCGACAGCGAAACAGGGTCCTGATCCCGTCGGGCTGAGGACCCACCTGGGCAGCCTGCTGCCCGGCTACCTGATTCCCGATCTGCTGCTCCCGCTCCCCGGGCTTCCGTCGACGCCTCACGGCAAGCTCGATCGCGTCGCGCTGGCGGCCCTTCCGATCCGGCCCGCAGCCACCGGTCCGGACCTCGGCCCGCGCGGCGGACTGGAGGCCCTGGTGGTCCAGGTCTGGTCCGACGTCCTGGGCCGCCCGCTGGCCGGTGGCGACGACTTCTTCGCTGCCGGGGGCCACTCCCTGGACGCCGCCCACGCCGCGACCCGCCTGTCCGCCGTGCTCGGCACGGACGTCCCGGTGCTGACAGTGTTCGAACATCCCAGTCCGAGTGCGCTCGCCGACTGGGCCCGGGCCCGGACCGCCGGACCCGCCGACCCGGTCCCGGTGCTGCCCGGCGACGGCCCGTTCCCGTTGTCCTCGGCCCAGGAGCGCCTGTGGTTCCTCGCCGAGTACGCACCCGAGTCCCCGGCGTACAACGTCCCGATCGCCGCTCGCCTGACCGGCCCGCTCGACGTCCCCGCGTTGCGTCGCGCGTTCGATGCGCTCGTGGTGCGGCACCCCGCTCTGCGGACGGTGTTCGAAGACGTCGAAGGCCGCGCCGTCCAGCGCAGCCTCCCGGCGTCGGAGGCGGCCCTGAGGGTCATCGATCTCGCCGCTGTTCCGGACCCCGAGCAGCTCGCGGCCGTGCTGGCCGACGCCGCGGCCACTCGGCCGTTCCGTCTCGCCGAGGGCGAGCCGCCGTTCCGCGTCACCGTGATCCGGCTGTCGGAGCACGATCACGTCCTGGTCCTGCTGCTGCACCACATCATCGCCGACGGCTGGTCGGTCTCGCTCCTGGCGCGCGACCTGGCCGCCGCCTACACCGGGACCGAACTGGCCGAGCCCGCCCTGCGCCACAGTGACTACGCCGCTTGGCAGCGCGGCCGCGGCGCCCGGGCCGCCGGCCAGCTCACCCGGCGCCGCGAGGAACTCGCCGGCGCCCCGCACACCCTGGAGTTGCCCGCCGACCGGCCCCGACCGCCCGAGCGCCGCCACCGTGGCCGCACGCTGCCCCTGGCGGCCGGGACCGGCCTCACCGGACGTATCAGAACCCTGGCCCAGGAGTCCGGCGGCACCGAGTTCATGGTGCTGCTCGCCGCCTTCGCCGCCACCCTGACCCGGTTCAGCGGCCAGGAGGACCTGCTGATCGGCACTCCGGCCGCCAACCGGACCGTTCCCGGCGCCGCCGACGTCGTCGGCCTGTTCGCCGAGACCCTCGTGCTGCGCGTCGACACCTCCGGTGATCCGACCGTGCGGGAACTGCTGGGCCGCGCCCGCCGCGCCTGTCTGGACGCCTACGCCGCCCCCGACGTCGCGTTCGAAACCCTGGTGGAGGCGATGGCGCCGCAGCGCGACCCGGCCCGCAGCCCGCTGTTCCAGGTGATGATCGCGCTGAACAACGCCGCGGGCGCGGTGCCGGAACTGCCCGGCCTGGCGGTCGAGCCGCTGGCGGTGCCGAACCGCACGGCCAAGTTCGACGTCGTCCTGAACTTGATCGACACTCCCGACGACACCCCCGACGGCATCGCTGGCGGTCTGGAGTACGACACCGACGTCTATCAGGAACCGTTGATGGCCCGGTTCGCCGAGTACTACGTGCGAACCCTGCGCGAGTTCGTCGCCGACCCCGACCGGCCGCTGTCCGAAATCAGCACCCTGAGCCCGGCCGAGCAGCAGACCTGGCTGCGCGACTTCAACCGGGTACCCGCCGACTACGACCCCCTGGTGTGCCTGCACACCCTCGTCGAGACCCAGGCCGCCGCGACTCCCGACGCGGTGGCGGTCTCCATGGCCACCGACCTCGGACAGCCCAGGCCCCGGCTCACCTATGCCGAACTCGACAGCCGCGCCAACCGGCTCGCCGGGCACCTTGTCGACCGTGGCGTGCGGCCCGACGACGTCGTCGGCGTCGCGCTGCCGCGCAGCCTGGAAGCGGTCGTGGCCCAGTACGCGATCCTCAAGACCGGCGCCGGATTCCTGCCCCTGGATCCGGCGCAGCCTCCGGCACGGCTGGCCGACATCCTCGCCGACGCCGGCGCGCGCCTGGTCGTGACCGACACCGCGGGCGACCGGGTCCTGCCGCCCGAGCCCGCGCACATCCACATCGACCAGCCCGAATGGCAGACGACCGGCGACGCCGGACCGCTGTCCGTGGCCGTCTCCCCGGGGCATGTCGCCTACGTCGTCTACACCTCCGGATCCACCGGCAAGCCCAAGGGCGTGCAGATCGAGCACCGCGCCATCTGCAACAACCTGCTGTGGATGCAGCAGGACTGGCCGCTGGACGCCTCGGACCGGATGCTCCACAAGACCACCACCACCTTCGACGTCGCCGTGAAGGAGGTGTTCTGGCCCCTGCTGGCCGGCGCCGAACTCGTTTTGGCCAGACCGGGCAGCCAGCGGGACCCGGAATACCTCGTCGACCTGATCGAGGACGCGGGCATCACCATCACCCACTTCGTGCCCTCCATGCTCGAACTCGCGGTGGAGGCGCTCGACGCCGCCGGCGCCGTGTTCCCGGACTCGCTGCGCTACGTCATGTGCGGCGCCGAGACGCTGCCGGTCGCGACGCAGGAGGCGTTCTTCGCCCACGGCTCTGCCGACCTGCTGCACATGTACGGACCCACCGAGACCGCGATCGCCGTCACCGGCTGGACCTGCAAGCGGGCCCAGTCCCGCAGCCGGGTGCCGCTCGGCGTCCCTATGCCGCTGGTGGAGCTCTACGTCCTGGACCGCCACGCCAGACCTGTTCCGCCCGGCGTGTGGGGGGAGCTGTATGTCGGCGGCGCCTCGCTGGGCCGCGGATACCTGGGCCGGGCCGCGGAGACCGCCGCGGCGTTCGTGCCGGACATGCTCTCCGGCCGCAGGGGCGCGCGGCTGTACCGCACCGGCGACGTGGTCCGGCACGGCCCCGACGGCCTGCTGGAATTCCGCGGCCGCGCCGACAACCAGATCAAGATCCGCGGCTTCCGGGTCGAGCTCGGCGAGATCGAGGCCGCCCTGGCCGCCGAACCGGACGTGCGCCAGGCAGCCGCCGTGCTGCGGGGCCGCGGCGCCGACGCCCGGCTGGTCGGCTACGCAGTACCCGCGCCCGGGGAGGACCTCGATCCCGAGGATCTGCGCCGTCGGCTGCGCGGCCGCCTGCCGGACTACATGGTCCCGGCCGACATCGTGGTCCTGACGGCGATGCCGCTCGGCGACAACGCCAAGATCGACCGCGCGGCCCTGCCCGACCCTGTGCCGAGGCAGCGGACCGGATCGGCAGCCGCGCCACGCGACCCCTTCGAGACGGCCGTCGCCGAAGTCTGGGCCGAGATCCTCGGCACCGACACCGGCCTGGTCGGCGTCGACGACGACTTCTTCGTCCTGGGCGGCAACTCGCTGCAGGCCGCGCGCATCGCCGCCCGGCTGCGCGAACGCTTCGGGTGCGAGCTGCGGCTGCGCGATGTCTTCGTGGACCCCACGGTCGCCGGGATCGCCCGGCTGCTGCGCGCCGCCGGCCAGACCACCACCATCCGGCGGCAGGTCCGCCGGGCCCAGACCACCCAGTCCGAGAGAAGACTGCCATGACCACTGTGCAGGACTCCGCCGGCTTCGACGCCGCGACGCAGGACGTCTTCCCGCTCTCCTTCGCGCAGGAGCGGATCTGGTTCCTGGAGCAGCTCGATCCCGGCAGCGCCGCGTTCACGATCACCGCCGCGCTGCGGGTCCAGGGCCGCCTCGACGCCGTCGCCCTGGACCGTGCGCTGACCGCGCTGGCCGATCGGCACGAGGTGCTGCGGACCAGGTTCGACCACGACGGGACCGCGCCGGTGCAGATCATCGCGCCGGAAGCCAGGACGGTGCTGCGCGTCGTCGATGTCAGCGGCCTGCCGGGGGAGCAGGCGCGCGCCGCGGCCGAGTCGGTCGGCAGGCAGCAGGCGGGGTCGTCGTTCGAACTGCGGCAGGGTCCGCTGATGCGCGCCGCGCTGGTGCGGATCACCGCGGACGAGGGGCTGCTGTTGATCGTGCTGCACCACACCGTCTGCGACGGCTGGTCGGCCGACCTGCTGGTCCGGGACCTGGCGGAGCTGTACCGGGCCGAGGTGCGCGGGGTGGCGGCGGAACTGCCCGAGCTGCCGATCCAGTACGCGGACTTCGCAGTCTGGCAGCGCGAGACGTTGGCCGACAGCGGTCTGGACGAGCAGCTCGCGTACTGGAAACGAGCACTGGCCGGCGTCCCGCGCGTCCTGGACCTGCCGACCGACCACCCGCGCCCGCCGGAGCAGGACTTCGGCGGCGCGATGGCCTCCCGGGAGATCGGACCGGAGCTGGCCGCGACGCTGGTCGACGCCGCGCGATCCGAGGGCGCGACGCCGTTCATGCTGCTGCTGACCGCGTACCAGGCCGTGCTGGCCCGGCGCTCCGGACAGCCGGCGTTCATGATCGGCACGCCGGTGTCCGGACGAACCCGCCCGGAGACCGCCGACCTGCTCGGCTGCTTCATCAACATGCTGGCCCTGCCTGTCGACGCGTCCGGCGACCCCACCCTGCGCGACCTGCTGGCCCGCGCTCGCCGCACCTGTCTGGACGGATACGCGCACCAGGACCTGCCGTTCGAGCACCTCGTCACCGAACTCGACCCACCCCGTGACCTGGGCCGCGCGCCGCTGACGCAGGTACTGCTGGCGGTGCAGGACGGGCTCTCGGGCGAGGTCGGGGTCGACGGCGCGACACTGTCGCCCGCGCCGGTCGCTGGCGGCGTGGCCAGCTACGACCTGACGCTGGATGCCCAGCTGGCCGCCGAAGGGTTCCGGCTGAACCTGGTCTACGCGACGGCGTTGTTCGAGGTGGGGACCGCCGAGGGGATCCTCGCAGACGTTGTCGCGGTGCTGACCGCGATGGGCGAGGACCTCGGGGTGCGGGTGTCGGCGCTTCCGGTCGGGGCAGGGCTGGCGGCGGTTGCTGAGGTGAGCTCCGACGAGGCGCAGAGGGTTGCCGAAGAGGTGCTTGGGATCAGGCGTGTACCCGAGAGCCTTGCCGAACGCGCCGGTTCGGAGATCGGAGCGATAGCTGCTTTGTTCTCGGATCGCCCTGTCGTGGTCGGGATCTGTGTTCGGGATGAGACGGTTCGCGAGTGCGCTAGCGCGATCGCACGCCTCTTGGGCACCCCGTTCATCGAGCTGGATCCCACCGCGCCGCCCGCATACCTGGCGCGGCGCCTTGATCGTGGCGTGGTACTCCTCACAGATCGTGAAGACCTGAAAGATCTTCAGATCTCAGTCATCGACCCCACCGCTGGCGCGCAGGCGATGGATTCCGGCGGCGACTCTTGGGATCGGCTGGCCCGAAGGCTGTCGCAGAGCTTCCATCCGCTGGTGCCAGCCCAGGTCAGCAGTGATTTGTACTTCCCGCTGCGTGCTCTCGCGGGTACCGACCCGACGCTCGGGCTCACCGACTTCACTGGTTGGCCGGCCCTCCCCGGAGCCCGTGGCGAACTCTGGTTCTCCGGCACGGTCGAGCCACTCCACCATCGCGATGGCGCTGCGCGGACCGCCGAGGTCCTCACCCCGGCGCCGGACGGCGCGCGCTGGCTTCGTACCGGCCGCACCGCACGGCTGATCGACGGTGTCGTCGAACTCCTTGACTCGCCGGATCTGGCAGAACTCGAAGCTGCCCTGTGCGCCCACCCGGAGGTCACCGCCGCTGCCGCCGTTCGTACCGCCACCGGTGAGACCGTCGCGGTGTACGTCGCCGAGACCGTCGCGGAACCGGATCTCGTTGCCTTCCTGGCCTCCGAGCTCCCCGCTCGGCTCCTGCCCGACCGGTATCTCGGGCTGTCCGAGCTGCCCGACACTCCTGAAGCGCTCCTCGCCGCGACCGCGCGGCGAACCAGCGGCTACGAAGGCGCCGTCCGTCCCCGTACTCACCTGGAGCGGGCGATCCTGGACTGCTTCGGCACGGTGCTGGACCGTCGCGACATCGGTGTCCACGACGACTTCTTCGAGGCCGGTGGCACGTCGCTCACCGCTGCGCGGCTGATCGTCGCGCTGCCGGAGGCCGTCGGGATGCCGGTGCCGCTGAAGACGCTGTTCACGCACTCCACCGTCGCCACCCTCGCCGCCGCGCTCGAAGGCCCCGACGGGCCCGGTGTTCCCGACAGCGCCGTGGCCGCCGCGCTGCATGACGAGCAGCTGCCCGCCGACGTCGTCCCCTCCGGCGTCGCGAGGCCCGTGCCACCGGACGGCGGCCTCGGGCGCGTGCTGCTTACTGGAGGCACTGGGTTCCTTGGCGGCCACATGATTGCCGAGCTTTTGCGGAACGGTGCGACCGAGGTCGTGTGCCTGGTCCGTGGTGAGAATCCCGCCGAGCGTCTGGCGGCGAACCTGGCCGACTACGACCAGGACGTCGACGTCGCCAAGCTGACCGTCCTTCCCGGCGACCTCACCCTGCCGCGTCTCGGTCTGGACGAGGCCGGCTTCGCGGAGCTCGCCGACCGGCTCGACGTCATTTACCACTGCGCCGCGCACATGAACTTCATCCTTCCTTACCGCGTGCTGCGCGCCCCCAACGTCGTCGGCACCACCGAGATCCTGCGCCTGGCCTGCACCGGGCGTCCGACGCCGGTCCACTACATCTCCACCATCGACATGCGGGTCGGCGACGTCCTGCCCGAACGCCCCGGACCCTTGGACGTCGGCACCTCCGACGGCTACGTGCTCAGCAAGAAGACGGGGGAGCACCTCGTCCTGGAGGCCGGACGGCGGGGCCTGCCGGTCGGGGTGTACCGGCCGTGGCTGATCACCGGCGCCACCGGCACCGGCGCGGTCGGCATCCGCGACCAGCTGGCGCTGTGCCTGGCCGGCAGCCTGATCGCGGCCCTGATGCCCGAGGACACCCCGATCCCGCTGCACGTGCTGCCGGTGGACCAGGTCTCCGGCGCGATCGTCCGCCTGTCCCGGCTCGCACCGCGGCCCAACCCTGTGCACCAGTTCTACAACCCGCAGGTCGCGCCGATGAAATCCATCCACGAGTACCTCACGCAGACCGGCTACCGGTTCGACACCGTGCCGTACGCGCAGTGGCGCGTACAGCTGGCCCGCCGCACCGCCGGACGCCTGGACGGCCTGGCCGCCCTGCTGTCGATCGACGGCCCGATGAACGGCGACCCGGGCGTGGTCGAGATCGACAACACCCTGTCCGGCCTCGGCGGCGACGCCGGCTTCCCGGCCATCGATGTGGAGTACGTCGCGAAGACAGTCGCCTTCCTGGTCCGGCAGGGCATGGTGCCCGAGCTCAGCGAGAGCGGGGCGCGGTGATGACGGCTGGGACCACCGGGCTGTGGCTGCGCTGGGCGGCTGATGCTGCTGCTGGCACTGCCAATGCCACCACCGCGGTTGCCATGAACGCTGCCGCCGCTCGCACTGCTGGTGCTGTTGCCACCGCCGCCGCTGAACCCGCTGCTGCCGGCATCGCGGTTACCACGAGCGCTGACACCGCTCACACTGTCGACGCTGCTGCTGCCGGCACCGCTACCGCCGCCGGCACCACCGCCACCGCCACCGCCGACTCCGCCGTCCGCCTGTTCTGCCTCCCGCACGCCGGCTCCGGCCCGGCCCGCTACCTGCGCTGGGCCGACCGTCTGCCCGGGATCGACCTGATCGGGGTCTGCCTGCCCGGCCACGAGCGCCGCGTCGTCGAACCGCCGCTGCGCCGCGTCGTCGACATCGTCGACGCGCTGGCCGACGCCATGGCGCCGCACCTCGACCGACCCTTCGCCCTGCTCGGCCACAGCTTCGGCGGCCTGCTCGCCTTCGAACTCGCGCGCCGCCTGGAAGCCGACGGGGCCCGCCCGCTGCACCTCTTCATCTCCGGCGCCGCTCCCGCGCCGTCCCGGAGCGCCGACCCGCCGGTGCGGACCCTGACCGATCCGGCCTTCCTCACCCACGTCCGCCGCCTCGGCGGACTGGACCCCGACGTCCTGGCCCATCCCGACCTCGTCGACCTCGTCACCCCGGCCCTGCGCGCCGACTACGAGGCCGCCGAGGCCCACACCCCGGACCCCGCCGCGACCGTGACCGCACCGATCACCGCGCTCGGCGGACTGCACGACCCCGCAGCACCACCGGGCGCCTTGACCGCCTGGGGGCGGTGCTCCGCCGGACCGTTCACCCGCGTCACCCTGCCCGGCGGCCACTTCGCCCTGTTCGACCAGGAGCACAACGTGCTCCGCACCGTCCGGACCACCCTGACCGCGGCCGACCGGGCCACCCACGCGGCGGGCCGCACCTGAAGGAGGCAGCACCTTGAGATCATGGAGAAGGGACCTGACACCGCGTGGCCGGCTCGGCCTGCGCGCGGTCTCGCTGGTCGGGGCACTCGTCCTGGCCGTGGCGGTCCTGGAGGTCTCGGTCGCCGGGGCCGGCACCATCCCGCCCCTCGGCGCCGCCATCAACCCCGGCACCGGCGTGTGGACCACGGCCGACCAGGGCGACCCGCCGCACGACCAGAACCTGAAGCTGCCCGGCCTGACCGGCGGCGCCACCGTGTCGTTCGAGAGCGACGGCACCGCCCACATCCAGGCCGGCACCGACGCCGACATGTACCGGGCCCTGGGCTACACCCATGCCCGCTTCCGCCTGTTCGAGATGGACATGGCGCGCCGCCAGGCCGAGGGCCGGCTCGCCGAGACCACCAACGACCCGGCCGCGCTGCCGTCCGACGAATACGAACTCGACCTCGGCCTGCTGCGCGCGTCCCAGCGCGACTGGGACTCGCTGCCGGCCCAATCCCCGGCCCGCGCCGTTCTCACCCAGTACACCCAAGGTGTCAACGCCGCCATCGCGCAGATGAAAAAGGACAACTCGCTGCCGCTCTACTACAAGCTCATGAACTTCCCCGTCGAGCAGTGGACCCCGGTCGACAGCCTCGCGGTGCAGCGGCTGGAGACCCAGACCCTGGCCTTCGACCCGCTGCCGACGGCGTACAGCTACATCGCCGGCGCGTTCGGCCGGCAGAAGTTCGAGCAGCTGTACCAGCCCGTCGGGCAGAACCCGCAGTACCCGTACGACCCGGGCCCCTACCAGAAGCTGCCGCTGACCCCGATCCCGGCGCGCGACGACGGGGCGCCGACGCCGACGGGAGGCACGGTGCCGCAGGCGGCGGGCCAAGCACAGGAGTTCCAGACCGGCTCCTCGCAACAGGCGATCGAGGCCTCGGCACAGTTCCAGGACCGACTGTCGCAGTTGCCCGCGAACGCCTACCACACCATCGGTGACAGCAACGCCTGGGTGGTCTCCGGCAGCCTCACGGCCTCCGGCAAGCCGATCCTGGCCTCCGACCCGCACCTGAACCTGACCATGCCGTCGATCTGGTACCAGGTGGAGCTGCGCTCGCCGTCGTACCAGCTGGCCGGCGTGACAGTGCCGGGCATCCCGGCGGTACTGGACGGCAAGAACCAGCACATCAGCTGGGGCCTGACCAACTCCCAGCGGCCCGGCACCTTCTACTACCTGGAGCAGACCGACGCCGCGCATCCCGACCAGTACTACTGGGACGGCCAGTGGCGACCGATGACGAAGATCGTCAACAAGATCAAGCAGCATGACGGCTCGACAGTCACCTACACGACCCGGATGACCGTGCACGGTCCCATCATGACCGTCCAGGGGGTCACCGCCGCGGTGTGGTTCGCCGGGACTCTGCCCAGCGACAACCTCGACAGCATGCTGACCGTGGAGAAGGCCACCAGCTTCGACCAGTTCCACCAGGCGCTGCGCTCCTGGAACACCCCGGCGCAGAACTTCGCCTACGCCGACGACTCCGGCAACATCGGCATCGTCAACGCCGGCCTCCAGCCGCAGACCTCCGACAGCTGCCTGCCATGGCTGCCGATGGCCGGGACCGGGGAGTGCGACGTCACCGGGAGCATCCCGTTCGAGGCGCTGCCGATCACCTACAACCCGCCGTCCGGGTTCGCGCAGACCGCGAACCAGCGCGAGGTCGGCACCGACTACCCCTACTACTACGGTCGCGGCTACGACTTCTTCGACCAGGGCTGGCGGTCCACCGAGATCACCAAGGCGCTCACCGGCGCGACCGGGGTGACCTCGCAGCAGATGCAGGACCTGCAGATGTCGTCGGCCGATGATGTGGCGCGCGCGATGCTGCCGACGGTGCTGTCGTATCTGCAGGCGCCGGGGCAGCAGTGGGACGCGGTGCAGACCGCGGCGCTGAACGATCTGAAGAGTTGGAACTACGGGGTGGACGCGAACTCCACGGCGGCCACGATCTGGGGCCGGTTCATGGTGCTGTACGGGTACGCCGTGTGGCATCCGGTCTGGCAGCAGTACAAGGTTCCAGCGCCGCCGCGGGACGTGTTTACGCCCAGGAAGAACGACAGCACCTATGCGGTCGACGGACTCAATGGCCTGTTGATCAACATGACGATCTCGGACACAGCAAACCCGGTGTTCGCACCCGCGGGTTCGACCACGCACACCGCGCCCGAGGTGGTGCGGCAGGCGTTCGCGGCGGCGGTGGCCGACCTCAAGAGCAAGCGCGGCGCGGACGTGAACACCTGGAAGCTCGGCAACGGGCACAAGGTGATGATCGCCTCGCTGCTGAAGTCGCCGACGCTGGACGAGGGCCCGTTCCCCTCCGGCGGCAGCGGCCGCACCATCAACTCCGTGGTCAGCGCGGCGCCGGTGCGGCACGGCAAGACCCTTACCGGCGTGGCCGTCGGCGGTGCCAGCTGGCGGATGGTCGTCGACTGGGGCACCGGACAGTCGGTCGGCATCTATCCCGGCGGGCAGAGCGAGAACCCCGCCTCCCCCTGGTACTCCGACCGGCTCGCCGACTGGTTCGCCGGAAAGAACAGACCGATCATCGAGGGCGACCAGGCCCTGGCCGCGACGAAGGGGCGGACATGGACACTCAATCCCTGACCCGGCGGCTGCCGGGATGGCGCGCCACGACGAAGAACCCTGACGGGTACGACGGCGCGGCCCCCGATCGGACGCTGGTCCGCGGCCTGGCGATCGGCGCCTCCGGCGTCGTCCTGGACTGGATCGGCAACCAGCTCGGATGGTGGTGGGTCACCATCCTGACCGGCATCGCGGCCGCCCTGCTGCTGCGCGGCCGCGCGGTGGCGGCGTTCACGCTGGCGGTACCGCTCGTCAGCTGGGGTGGCGACTTGTTCCGGCGCTGGGTCGAGATGGACACCACGCGGATCTCCCGCGTCACCATCGGCCTGGCCGGTATCAGCGACGACGCTGCTTGGCTCGGCTACGTGCTCACGCTGCTGTACGCGGTGCTGTTGTGCGCCGCCGGCGCGTGGGTGACCGCGGCGGTGCGACAGGTTGTCGGAGCCACCCGGGACGTGAAGGGCGGGGGCGGGGAGGTCCCGGTGCCGACCGAAGTCCGCACCGAAGTCCGCACCGAACAGGAGGAGACGGTCGGCGATGTCTGACGACGAGGACACCCGCGAGTACGCGGTGGTGATCAACCATGAGGAGCAGTACTCGATCTGGCCGACCGGCCGCGAACTGCCGAACGGCTGGACCGAGGTCGGCGTCCGCGGACCGAAGCGCGACTGCCTGGACCACATCGACCAGGTGTGGACCGACATGCGGCCGTTGAGCCTGCGCAAGGCGATGGCCGCCGCGCAAGCCGCAGGGGAGTGAGGATGCTGCGATACAGCCGGGCCTACCCGCCCGACGCGCTGCGGGCGTTCGAACCGGCGGCCGAATGGGTCGGCGCGCACGCCTCGCAGGGCCCGCTGTTCCTGTGGGACGACCTGAGCATCACCGCCGACGCGTTCGCCGACGAGCCCGCGTACCGCGACGAAAGCGTGGAGTGGCAACGGTTCTGTCGAGAGCAACTCCGTTTCGCCATTCCGGACGACCTGGGCTGAGGCCCCTGCTCGCGGGAAGCCGCCGGACCGGATCGGGCCCGGTCCGGCGGCACCCGTCCGATCCGATTCCGGCGGCTGCGAAGGGAGAAGGCCCGATGAGCGTCGAACCTGAGGCGGGCTCCGCGCAGGCGGCACCCGCCGATCGTGGCGAGCCCGTCCGCGACTCGGCCGGTCGTGACTCGGCCGTTCGCGACTCGGCCGGCCGTGACCAAGCCGGCCAAGCCGTCCCTCCGTTCGCCCCGCTCCGCCGCCGCGATTTCCGCATCCTGGTCGGCGGCCAATCCCTGTCAACTCTCGGCGACATGGTGTACCTCGTCGCCCTCCCGTTCCTGATCCTCGGCGCCGGTTACGCCATCAGCGGCCTGAGCCTGACGCTCACGGGCTTCGGACTCGCCCGGATCGTGACCGCCCTGCCCGGAGGGATGCTGGCCGACCGGTTCGGCGCCAGGCCCGTCATGCTGTGGGCCGACGTGGTCCGCTGCGCGGCGCTGACCGCCCTGACCGCGACCGCGGCACGAGGAACGCCCGCACTGGCCCAGCTGGTGATCACCGGCGTGCTCCTCGGGGCGTGCGAAGGCGCACACCTACCCGCGTACCGATCCATCACCCCGATCCTCGTGCCCGACGCGGAGCTGCCCGCCGCCAACACCATCAGCATCGCGACGAACCTGTTCGCCAACGTGATCGGGCCCCCCATCGGCGGCGCGCTGGTCGCCGTGCTCGCGCCGTGGCCCGCCGTGGGCGTGGACGCCGCGTCGTTCGCGGTGTCCGCACTGGCGCTGATGGCCATGAGCCATCGACCACGGCCCGGAGCCGTCACCAACCCATCCCCGGCCACGACCGAGCTACCAATCAGGCCCCTGTCTCTCGCCGCCTTCGTCCGTTCCTCGCCGCTGTACCGCACTGTCCTCCTCATGACCGCCGTCCTCGGCGCATCAGTCGGAGGCACACTCGAAGTCGCACTCCCAGTCCTCACCCGCACCCGCCCCGACCTCGGCCCCTCCGGCTACGGCTGGCTGATGGCCGCCCTCGGCGCAGGCATGCTCACCGGCGGCGCATCAGCCGGCCCACTCCTCTCCCGCCACCGCCAAGGCCTGATCGTCATCACGGCGCTCGCCGTCAACGGCACCCTGCTCGCCACCCTTCCCCACGCGGGAGGCCTACTCCCCATGGCCGCAACGATGACCCTGATCGGCGCACTCGACGGAGTACTCGCCGTCCTGGTCATGACCGCCACCCAACGCATGCCCCCACCACACCTGCTGGCCCGTGCCCAAGCACTGATCAGCCTGGTCACTTTCGCCATGTTCCCCCTGTCGGTCTCCGTCGCCGGCCTGGTCCTCTACCACTGGCCCCCAGCCGCGATGTTCCACCTCACCGGGCTCGGCTTCGCGGCGGTCGCCGTGTGTGGCCTGGCAAGCCGGAGCTTGCGGCGGCTCTAGGAGTTGCCATCTGTTCGAGTCTCTGTCATCAGCCATCGCCGCGAGGCACCGCTCGGCAGCCCGGCCTGTTGGTACGCGACGAGCGGCCCTCGACCGCGAGGTAGCCTTCCTCATCGAGGTCGAGCTGGCCTGCGAAGAGTTCGACGCGGGGTCATGGCCGATGGGATGGCGATGAACAGGCCGGCGGTCCTGGCCAGATGTTCTTGTCACTCGCGTACCGTGCAACGCGCCGTGATCTGGGTTCTATAGCGGTCTTGCGCTGTCGTAAAGTCTCCAAGGGTGCTGAGCTGCTGGTTTTTGCGTCACGAGAGTGTGGTCCTGCGTCGTCGGATTGTCAGGGTTCGCTGCGAGTCGGTCGACCGCTTCTGGTTCGTGGCGCTCTCGTCGTTGATCCCGTGTCGGCGGGCGATCCGATGTGGGGCCGTCGCCGGATTCAGAACCGGGCGTTGAAGTCGAGGCCTTGAGGCCCGGTCGCCAGTGGGCTGTTTGTGGGGGCGACGCTGTCGTCGACTTCCTCGAAGTCGAGCCGGGCGACGTCGATCGCGCCGCCGCCGGTCAGCATTACGCCGAAGTGGATGCTTGTAGCGTCGGCCGTGACGTCGAGGACGACGGCGGCCGGCTGCCAGTCGGTGGTGCCGCTGAGCGCCCGGTCACGCATGTTGTCGAACGCGGCGCCCTTGCTGCTGGTGTCGTCCACCCGCATCCACATACCGGCCCAGCCGCTGACATCGAGGCTGCGGAGCTGCGCGTGGAGGCGCACGCGTCGGCCGCGGTAGTCGCCCGCGGTGAAGCTCTGCATCATGGTGCCGAACCCGGTGCCTCCGCTGCCCTTGCTGCGCAGCCTGACGGTCCGCGCGGTCTGGTAGGAGACGGACGAAGGGAGCAGGCCGAACTCGTAGTTGCCCGGACGCTCGCCGCCCATGAACCACGGGGCCGGAACCGGCTCCAGCGGCGTGGCCTTGGTGATGTTGGCCAACGCCTCGGTGTAGCGCTCCCCGGTCTGCTGCATCCGCTCGCGAACGAGCTTCTTGAGGTCCTTGTTCTGCGTCACGACAGCCTCCACGCGAGTACCGCCGGGGCCGGCTCGATGAAGTGAGGTGTGTCCACGCGACAAGCGGTCCGGGAGTACGCCCCCCTTCGCTCGAAGATCGGTCACGCCCCGGACGGACCCGTCGAGCTCGGCGTCGGACTACGCCGTGGATCCAATGGTGGGGTGGGGGTGTAGGGAAGTCAACGTTGCCGCTTACGTCCGCGCGTCGGTCTCGTGGCTGACACCAAAAAGAGCCCGGCCTGCTACCCCTACAGGCAACTGAGACCGGGCTTGCTAGGCGCGTGTCTCCGAACTCTGCTGCGCTGAGCGGCGTGTCCGGCTCCTGGGGAGCGCGTCCACGCCGTTGGGTGATCAAGCAATGATGTCTCCTCGAAGCGTTCTGGCAGCGTTGACGGCCACGTGGCCGCGTCAGTACAGACGGTCTCCGTTGATCCACCACACGACACCAGTTCGGGTAGTTGATTCCGTCGGCGCGGCAGCTGCGGCGCGACCATTGGCCTCGATCAAAACCTCCAGCCCTGGCTGGGCGTACTCGGCCGGGGCTTTCGGTGTTCTCCTTGGTCGCGGTTTTCGGTCTGGTCAATAGGGCATGTTCTGCCAGTCCCTGCTGACGCCTTGGCCGTAAGACGAGGTGCTCGCGCAGGCACTGGTTCATACTGATCCTGATTCCGAGGAGCAGCCAGCCCCTCATCAGACCCGCCGTCGTCACTGCCGTGTGATCTTCACGGTGTACGAGATGAAGCGCCTGGGCCGCGACGCTGCGGAGCTGACGGCGTTGCCCGACCACCTCACCGCGCACGGCCTGGTGTTGGAGAGGCTGGTCGGCCTCCTGCCGGGGATCTACGCCCCGTCCGGGCCCGGCAAGCTGCTGTTCGCGTTCTTCGCCGCGATGGCCGAGACCGAGCGGGAGAACATCCGCTGCACACCGTGCTGCGCCGCCGCGCCGGCGAGGAGTCCGTCGAGCAGATCGCCCCCGACCTGATCATCGCCAGCGGCGAGCGTCAGGGGAAGCACCCCTCGGTGTCCAGTCCACGGGTCCTCCATGGCGGTGACCCCGAGGATCAAAGGCCGAATCAGAGTGTTTTCGTGCTTACCGGTTTCGCAGGTCCTGGTAGCCACCAGCTGACCAGACCATGTTCTGGAACTGCAGGGGATGTAGCAGTTGGCCGCGAGGCACCTCCACTGGGCCGGCTGCGGACGAAAAGAAGACCCCTGCGCACCGGTGGCAGAACCAGCCTTGGTGCCAGATCGCCAGGGCGGCGGGCAGACCGCGTTCTACTCGCCGGTTGCGAGCCGACGCTGACGCTGAGATCTGGATTGCCCAGATGATCCAGATCGGCAAGGCTACGAAAAACACGATCGTTGAAAGGCACGTCGCCGGCTCGGTAGTCGGGTAGGGAAGCGGGCGAGGCGCCAACATCGCGGCAACCTGAGACATCGCCACGCTCGTTGGCTGCCCAGGTGTTGGACTGGCCCCTGGGTAGCGGCTGGAGTACATGCTTACCGTGCCAGCCCCGTAGACCGCCGGCACCGAGACCACCAGATCGATCTGCCGGCACTGCGGGCAGGCGAAGTTCGATACATGCACGACGTCGTCCGAGGACATTCGGGGCACCCCTCGTCCTTCTACAACAGTGACCCCTATTCATTGCTCGCTTGGGCAGGGTATCGACCAGATTGCCAAGCGTCGATCGATGCCGCAGCCGGACACCAACCTGCCGGAGCCTGTCAAGCGTCTGGTTGATGGGTTCTGGCACGGGAAGCGTGAGCCGGTGACCCTGGGCGAGATCCACTCAGTTGGGGTTAAGGATTCACAGGCGAAGTAGATCGAGGTTCGCCCGGCCGTACATCTGCCTTCTCAGGTATTTGATGCGATTAACGATGCCCTCAGCCGGGCCATTGCTCCACGGGAGCGTCAGGCCAGCGGTGACAGCGGCGTTGTCACGTTGCAGGCCATCAGCGAAGTAGTGAAGCTCTGGGAGATCATCGGCTGGCTTCGTGTGGGGTCTGGCCCGCTTTCCGGGATGGGCGGTGTGGATCATGCCAGCAGGATCTGTTTGCGGAGCAGCGGGAAGCCGTCGCGGCCGTACGTTCCGCGTTTGAGGGCCTTGATGCGGTTGACCGCGCCCTCGGTGACGCCGGAGCTGTAGGGCTAGAGTTAGGCAGCTGCCTGCCTGGCCCAGGCGATCTGGTCTCTTCTGGAACGCGCCGGAGGCTTGGTCCAGGGCAAGCCTGGGTTCGGCGATCTAAGTTTTCAAGCCGGCGTCGTTGGCAAGGGCAAGGATCGCCGGTCTGGAGGTGACCTCCCCGGGGGCCTCGGTGTGGGCGTGGCGCAGGGCGGTGGCGACTTCGCTTCGGTGGCCGGTCCACTGGTCGTATACGCGGGCCAGGTCGATCCAGTAGCGGGCGCGGCGCTCCGGGGTGGGCAGTCGGCCGGGGTTCAGGGCTCTGGCTGTGTTGATCCCGCCGCCGACGTTGCCCAGGGCGTACTCCATGCTCAGCCGGTACAGCCTGGCCTGGGCGGGCCCGAAGAACCACAGTCCGTGGGCGATGTCGGTGTCGAAGTGGCGGGCGGCGACGGTTTCGGCCTCGCGCATGTAGTCCTCGGCGCGGGCAGCGTCTCCGGCCACCGAGGCGCTGTAGCTGGCGGTGAGGAACAGATGGCCGTAGGTCGCGAAATCGTTGGCCGTGCGTAGTCCCTCGTCGGCGAGCTTGGTTGCCGCGTCCACGGTGATTGTGTAGGCGGTGCGGGAGCGGCTGGTGGCCGGTTTGCCGGTGCCGGAGCGGCCTGAATGCCGCAGGGACATGCACCGGCAGTATGCCGCCTCGGCCACGGCGAGCCGGTCGCCGGACTCGGTTGCGGCCGCGGCGGCGCGGTCGGCGGCCAGCAGTGCATAGTCGTCCTGGTCAGTCTTGATCAGGTATTCGGTGGCCAGCGCCCATACGTCAGCTGTCAGCCGCTTGTCGTCGCCGGAGACGACCCGATCGACCAGGCCGGGAAGTCTCTTGCCCAGAGAGGTGTGCTTGCCGGCGCGGAAGTCGCTTTGAGCCTTGGCCAGCTGCCCGCGCAGCGTCGCAGGGGCTTCGGTGATGCCGGTAGGCCGGAACATCGCAGCTTCCAGCGATAGTCCGGCCGTGCCGAGCAGCAGGTCGCGACGGTCCAGCACAAGATCCTCCTCGGCAGTGGCGGCTGCTGCTTCGATCCTGTCAGCTGAACGTGGCCCTGGGAGCGTTTTCGCTGCGCGCAACACGCCGATATCCACGTCGAGCACAGCTGCGACGTGCGGAAGCCAGAACGGGCCGGGGGCGCCCTCGCCCTTCTACCAGCGTCGCCACTCCGACCGGTCGAACGTGGGCCGCACCGCTCGCAGCTCGCCGACCACGTCGCGCTGGGACTTGCCCAGCTCGTTGCGGCGAGCAAGGATCACCGCGGCCAGATGATTGTAGGTGGCCCCTGATTTACCCCCTGGCATACCCCCTCTATTCCCCCTCTTCAGCAGCGTTCACCGGCGGTTTCATGACCACGACGGGGCGAGCCCTCGCCCCGATCATGAGAAGGGAGCCCCACAATGGCTGCGAAGACGAAGACGAAGGCGGCGGCACTGTTCACCGGGCCCGACCGGCTGCGAGTGCAGAGCCTGGCCGAGTCGCATGAGTACAAGAAGACGTCGGGATCCTCGGACACCGCACACACGTACGACACCACGGCCCTGTAGCCCGACGCCAGGGCCGCTGACGTGCTGACATTCCAGCTCACACCGTATGCGGACGCCTCCTGGCAGGCCGTCGACGGCGGGTACACCGCCGCCGACGGCGCCAGCCGCGTCACTCCGATCAACCACCCAATGGTCGAACACGCCGCCTACACCGACAGCGTCCGTACCTTGATCGTCGTTCGTGAGAGGGCAACCGGCCGAGCCAGTCTCGACTCCAGCATCCATTACGCCGGCCCCGAAATCCTGGACCAGGTTGCTGCCGAAGCCAGCACCTGGCCCGGGGACCATGTGCTGGTGCACACAGCACCGGGGATGCCGGTAACAGTCACCGCCGGTGCCGCGCGCACCACGCCGCTGTATCTGTCTGCCGACGCCGAGCGGCTGTACGGATCCTGGGACATGGCGGACCTGAAACAGTTCGCCACCGGTCTGCACGCCGTGGAAGTTGCTCGGCTGCTGGTGTTCCGGCCGCGGTACTCCACCCAGACCGTGTTCGAGGGGATCCACCGGCTCACCGAGCGCGCGACCGCGCACTTCGGCGGCGCCCTGCACATCAGCTACCCGGCCCCGGCGCTGCACCACGACCCGCGCGAACTCGCCGACGACGCCGACGTGCTCGGCGTGTTCGTCGAACTGCTGCACGAGGCGCTGGATGCCCGGCCGTGGCAGCCGGCGACCACCGTGTTCCACTTGTCCGGCGGGTTCGACTCCGGCTGTATCGGCACCACCGCCGCCAAACGGCACCCGCACCAGATACGGACCGCAGCGCTTCTCATCGACGGACCCGGCCGGGCCCAACAGGAACGACGCCGCGCGGGAATGCGTACCGTCCTGCCGTTCGCCGACGATATGACGATCGACGCCGCGAAGCTGCTGCCGCTGGACCCCGAATGCCCCCGGGTACGCGGCAAACTCATCTCACTGTACGATGAACCGCTGTTCTTCCCGTTCAGCCAGCTCACTGCGAAACTGGCCCGCACCGGCACGACAGCGATCGTCACCGGCCTGGGTGGGGATGAGTTGGTGGCGCTGTCCGAGAGCGAGGCCCCGCACCTGGACCTGAACCGGATGCCGGTGATGCCGCCGTGGACGGGACCAGCTGCGGTAACACTGCTGGAGTACGCCGACGTCGGCACCGCCCCGCCGGCACCAATCAACTCCATGACCCTGCTGGCGCTGGAGAGCACCGCCCCGCCGCTGCTACGCGAGGGAATCTGGCCGATCCACCCGTTCGCGAACCCGCCGCTGGTGGAGTTCGGCGAACAACTGCCGTACGGCTGGAGGGACTTTAAGCAGCTCCAGCGCCGCCTGCTGGAGCGGCTCGGACTCGGAATGGACGTAGTACGCCCCATCCAGCGCGAATCCTTCGCCGAAATCGTCCAAACCGCACTGGCCGGGTCCGGCACCACCCTGCTGGAGCGGATGCTCGCCGACGGCTCGCCCCTGTTCGACCGCCAGCTCATCGACGCAGACGCGGTCGCCGCTGCCGTCAAGACGATGACCGAAGGCCGCTACACCGAAGGCCAGGAGTCCAAACTCTTGGAGGTGGTCCACCTGGACCTGGCGGTCCGGGCGTTCCTCAGCTGACCGGCACCACAAAGCCCGCCGCGAACAACGCTTCCAGCCCTGCAAGCCGCTGGGCGCGGCGGGCCATCAGATAGACCAGGCTGTTCTTGCGCTGGACCTCGTGGACCAACTCGAAACCCTGCCTGGCGTAGTAACGGACGAGGCTGATTTCAGTCGTGCCACGCCGCACGAACTGCTTGCCCTCAGCCGCAGCCTTGTCAACAGCCCACCAGGCCATCAGCGATCCCGGCCGCGCGTGGCGGAAGTCCGGGTGCGTGCAGGTGGTGAACAGATAGAACGAGTCCTGCTCGGCCTGCTCCGGCGTCCAGCCCCACTGCGGCCTGTCCCCAGCCAGTGTTGTACAGCCAATCACCCGCTCGTCGGCGGTAAGCACCCACATCAGCGTGCCATCCACCGCAGCCTGGCCTGCGAGATCATCAACGACCCCGCTCCAACTGGCAAAACCCTGCCCCTCCATCCACACCGACCGGGCAGTGATCACCGCCGCGACAGCCGGGACATCGTCCGGACAGGCCGGTCGCATCGCAAACACTACGAAGACCTCCGGAACGAAAGCAAAAGCGGCAGGGGCCCCCGAGTCTGCCACGGGCAACCCACAAGGGCCGGTCTAGACCAAGGACACCGCCGGATCGGGTGCAGCTCAGCAGGCCGACATCCCGCAGTCCACCAAAAAAATTACTGTCCTGCCTTTTAGCCTGCGGACTTCACTGCTGCGGCGTTCTGAGACCTCAGCCGCAGCTAGAAAGTCATTCGTGCTGCATGCCCTTCACCGGAGCCTATGGTTCGGAGGGATAGAGAAGTTCGGTCGTTCTCGTTGGTCTTACAAACCCGAGGTCGCCGGTTCGAATCCGACCCCCGTCATCGGCTTGTGGTGTCAACGGCAGCACGGCCGCCTTGCACGCGGCTGGTGCGGGTTTGAATCCCGGGGGGCCACCTCTCATCGGCAAGGCGCCGGGTGCGGACCGGCGTTTCCGAAGCGTAGACGTTGGCAGCCGCCAGGTTGGCCAAGCTGCGCTCGACGTGAGGCCACCCCTCTTTGGTGGGCTTCCACCTATCAGTGGCCGGGTGGCTGTACGGAGTTGGAAGGAATCCGTGCGTCGCCAGGGCGGATTGGCTAATCATTGGTGACAGCAGCCTCACGTCGATCCATAGCGTAGCGCGCTGCATCACTACATCTTCGAGGGGGAGAGAAATGCGCAAATTGACTACAGCGGCACTGGTGGCCAGTGTCGGACTGTTCGGCACAACGCTGCTATCGGCAGCTCCAGCGCATGCAGACACTTATTCCGCCAGCACTCCGAATTGTGTGGCCGAGACTGTTCAGGTCACGGCCCACTGGGCCGAGGCCAGTTGGTGGAAGTTTCGTGGTGACGTGAACGTCTGTGCGATGGAGCTCGTGCAGCGAAATGTCACTAATGGCGGCAAGACACAGACGACCTGGGTTGATAAATACTCACCCTCCACAAGTCAGCTCTACGACAATGACGGAACACACCAGGTCCAGACCTGCGTCTATGACATGGAACTTAACGAACACGTATGCAGTGATTGGGTCAACTCAGGTATATAACGGCCTAGTGCCGGCTGTAAATATTCACATTTAGTGACCAGCTGCGCCTCAACATGGCGGCTATGCGGGGCGTGGTTTCCGCGCTCCGCATGACTTAAGGCACTCCACGGCCAGATGCCGGTCCCTTCGTTCAATCCAGCGGCCATACAGCAGCGCCGCAGCGGCGGCGGGAGGTCAGCCCAGAGACGACGAGAGGGGCTGCCTAGGGCTTTTCTTTCAGATCGGTGGTTCGTTGGTCCGGGTGTGGGGTTGAACGATGTGCAGTAGGTACGGATTGAGCCGTTGTTGCCGGACCGGATGCCGCGTCGGGGTGGGCGGTGGCGGGATCATCGGCAGGTGATCGACGCGATCGAATGGAAGTACCGGAACGGGTCGCCGTGGGAGGAACTGCCGGAGCAGTTCGGATCCTGGGAGGGTGTGTACACGTGGCTGCGGAACCGGGCGCTGTGCCGGAGATCCTGGAGCGGGAGCTGTTCACCTCCCTACTGGAGGAGTCCGCAGCCGAGACCGCGTCGATGATGAACACGCTGGCTGGCATATCGATGGCAGGGTCCTCTAGCTGTACTGACCATTAGGTTGGTGACGGGGGTCACGGCTGAGCGATCTTGAAATGGGTGAGGGCCTTCTGGCTGGGTGTGGATTGCGACATCTACGCCCGGCAAGCAGGAAGGCCCTCATGGTCCACCGTAATGCACCGTTGTCCGAGACTGGTCGGGAGCGGCTGGCCCGAGCCATCGTGGAGGACGGCTGGCCGCTGCGGCGGGCCGCCGAACGCTTCCAGGTCAGTGCGACGACGGCCAAGCGCTGGGCCGACCGGTACCGGCAGCACGGTGCGGCCGGGATGGCAGACCGGTCGAGCCGCCCGCATCGCAGCCCGCGCCGGATCCCGACCCGCACCGAGCGGCGGATCGTCAAGGCCAGGCTGGCCCGGCGGTGGGGTCCGGCCCGGATAGCGTTCCTGCTCGGGCTGAACCCGGCCACCGTGCACCGCGTCCTGATCCGGTACAAGCTGGCCCGGCTGGCGCACCTGGACCGGGCCACCGGACAGCCGGTACGCCGCTACGAGCACACCGCCCCAGGCGACCTGGTGCACGTGGATATCAAGAAGCTCGGCAACGTCCCCGACGGCGGCGGCCACCGCATCCACGGCAAGGCCGCAGGCAACCGCAACAAGCAGCGCACCAACACCGGCCAGCGCAAAGGCGGCAAGCCGGTGATCGGCTACAGCTACCTGTCTGCAGCGGTTTGAAGTGGATCTGGCCCACATTCCGTGATCCGGTAGAGCAGGTGACTGGCTCAGCAGCAGCGTTCAGCCTTGAACGATCGACCGCCGACAGCGCCTTTACGGAAAGTGGGCCAGAACCACACGAAGCCGCCACACACAAGCAGGGCACGGCAGTGCACGCAGTAGACCGGTTCAGGTCAGGTCGGCCGTTGTCAGCGCCGCTTTCCAATGCGTTCGCCCTACGCCCCTCCTTTGCGGAGAGACGCAGGGCGAACATTCATCGTCTTGGTGTTCAGCCGATTTCGATGCCGCCTGCGCCGATGGGCAGGACCGGCAGGGTAACGCCGTTGATGGTCAGTTGCAGCCCCGGGGTGCTGCCGGTGCTGACCAGGTTGGCGGTGGCCGGCAGCGAGAGTGGCAGCAGGCTGCCGACGGTGACGGTGGCGGTACCACCCAGGGTGGCGGTGCCGGTGCCGGTCGACCCGGTAGTGGTGGGCAGGTCCACCTCGATGTCGACACCCAGGGCGCCGAGCAGCAGGCAGTCCACTTCGCCTCCGCTGCTACCGCTGCTGGTGACCTCGGCGGCGGCGGCGCACTGCCCGCCGGACAGCGAGACCCCGAGCAGGGTGGTGGAGAAGGTGCCGATGGTGGCCGCCGCGGCCGGGGTGGCGGCGGTCGTCGGGCCTCCGGTGGTGGGGGAGACGGTGACGTGGCCGGACAGGATGGTGCCGCCCACGGTGGTGGTGTTGTAGGTCAGGGTGAAGGTGCCGGTGCCCTTGCCGCCGTTGGTGGCGGTCAGGGAGAAGGAGCAGGAGCTGGTTGTCCCGCTGATCGTGCAGCTGGCGGTGCCCTGGGCGTGCGCGGTGCCGTCAGCGGTGACGTAGAGGTCGGTGAAGGTGCCGTCGTGGATGTGCACGCCGTCGGGCTGGTCCTCGAATTCCAGATGCCCGCTGACCGAACCGGTGGCCGACGTGCGCTGGGCGGCGACGCTGAACTCGCCGGCGTGGGAGCCGACCGGGATCCGCCCGGCGCCCTGGATCTGGGCGATGGTGGCGACGTAGGTGTACTGGTCCCCGGACCCGGTGGCGCTGGTGCCGCCGGGGGTGGTCACTGTCACGTGGACGGTGCCGAGGCTGGTTGAGGCGGGGGCGGTGGCGGTGATCTGGGTGTCGGAGACCACGGTGAACGTGGTCGCGGAGCTGGTGCCGAAGTGAACGGCGGTGGCGCCGGTCAGGTGCGTGCCGGTGATGGTGACGCTGGTGCCGCCGGAGGTCGGGCCGTGACTGGGGCTCACGGCGGTCACGGTGGGCGCTGCCGCGTCGTAGGTGTAGTGGTCTGCGGATCCGGTGGAGCTGGTGCCACCGGGGGTGGTGACCGTGACGTCCACGGTGCCGGCGCTGTGCGCGGGAGCGGTGGCGGTGATGGAGGTGCTGGAGACCACGGTGTACGAGGTGGCCGCGGTGCCGCCGAAGCTGACTGCCGTGGCGCCGGTGAACCCGGTACCGGTGATCGTGACGCTGGCGCCGCCGGCCGCAGGGCCGTGATTCGGGCTGAGCCCGGTGACCGCTGGAGCGGGCACATCATAGGTGTAGTGATCTGCGGATCCTGTGGGACTGGTGCCGCCGGCGGTGGCGACCGTGACGTCCACGGTGCCGGAGCTGTGCGCGGGGGCGGTGGCGGTGATCGAGGTGTCGGACACCACAGTGAACGAGGTAGCAGCGGTGCCACCGAAGCTGACCGCCGTGGCGCCGGTGAACCCGGTACCGGTGATCGTGACACTGGTGCCACCGGCCGCCGGGCCGTGGGTCGGGCTGAGCCCGGTGACCGCCGGAACCGGCATACTGGCCGGCAGCGCAGCGATCGCCACCCCGGTCGGGACGTTGCCGACCGGCACAGTCGCGGTGACGGTGTTGGTCGCGCTGTCGATCACCGACACCGTGTTGTCACTGATATTGGTCACGTACACGCCGGCACCATCCGGGGTGATCGCTGTCCAGTATGCCGAGGTGCCTACGGCGACGGTCGCGGTGACGGTGTTGCTCGTGGTGTCGATCACCGACACCGAGCCGTCACCGTAGTTGGCCACGTACACGGCGGCGCCGTTGGGTGTGATCGCCACACCGTAGGGGCTGTTGCCGACCGGGAGGTTCGCGGTGACCGTGTTGCTCGCGATGTCGATCACCGACACCACGTTAGAGCCGTAGTCGGTCACGTAGGCAGTGGCTCCATTCGGGGTGATCGCCACCCCGGACGGGCCGGCACCGAGTCCGATGGTCGCGGTGACGGTGTTGCTCGCGGTATTGATCACCGACACCGTGTTGTCGCCGCTGTCGGTCACGTACACGGCGGCGCCGCTTGGAGTGACGGCCGCCGCGACCGGTTGGTTGCCGACGGGGATGGTCGCGGTGACGCTGTTGGTCGCGGTGTCGATCACCGACACCGACTGGCCCAACAGGTTGGCCACATAGACGGCGGAACCGTCCGGGGTGACCGCCATCTGCTCCGGAGCGTTACCGACGGGGATTGTCGCGGTGACGCTGTTGCTCGAGGTGTCGATCACCGACACCGTGTTCGCCAGATTGTTGGCCACGTACGCGGCAGTGCCGTTCGGGTTCGACGCCACCGCTATCGGGCCGCCGCCGACTCCGATGGTCGCGGTGACGGTGTTGGTCGCGGTGTCGATCACCGAGACGGTAGCGGCGCCGGTATTGGCGACGTAGGCCAAGGTCGTGGTGGTGGAGGCCGACGCCGGTGCGGCGGGTGCCGTGACGGCCAGGGCGCCGAGCAGCGCGCCGGTGGTGAGCGCCGCCAGCCTGCGCCGGGCACGATGCCGCAGGCGCGTGCGCGGGCGTGGCGTGCCCGCCTGAGCAAGGTCGGATGGCATGGGGAATTCCCTCCCTGATCTAGCTGTGTGGTGCTCCGGGTTTCGACGGCACGGCCCGGTAGGACGTGCCCGGCGCGCCGCGGTGCGTTCGGTACTGGCGCGCGGTCCCGCGTACTGGCGCGCAGTCCCGCGACGGGGCCTGGCGCGCATGCGGCTGAAACAGTGCCTCGCAATCAGCCGAATCCCGCCCGAGCGGGACAGCTGGCAGCTCAGGAGGTGATCTCCAGGAGCAGCGTGGTCGTGAGCCCGGGAACGGTCCCGAGGCCGAGATCGCAGGTGAGGATCGAGGTCGCCGGACCGACCTCCGTGTCGACCACGGAGTCCCCGGCGAACAGCCCGGCCGTCACCTGACCGGTGATGACCGTGGTGGTGGTGGCGCCGGCGACGCTGGAGACGCGCTGGCCCGTGATGGCCGAGGTCTGTCCGGTGTTCCAGGTGATGGTCTTGTGGACCGTTCCGCTGCCGAGCAGATCCAGGCAGGAGAAGCCGGGTGCCGTGTAGGAGAAGGAGACACCGCCGGAGGTCAGTGCCGGGACGCTGGTGGACACGCAGGGTTCGTAGTCGAAGCTGCGCGACGTGGTGACCGTCTGGGAAGTCGCGGTCAACGCGGGGGAGTAGGTGGCGTTCGCGCTGCCGGCGCAGGTGACGTCGAGGGTGCTCGCAGAAGCGGGCGCGGCGGCCGTCAACGAGGTGGCGGCGAGGATGGCGACACTGAATGACGCTGCCAGAACTGGTCGGATACGCATGCGTGCTCCATTTCCGGCTGGCGGGCCGTGGCTCGTCCAGCCTTGATCACGGTGGATGGTCGGCGGATGGCGGATGGCGGATGGGACGGGAACCGGTCACGGTGGGGCCGAGTCGGACTCGCTCAGCTCGACGGCCTGTCGCGCGTGGAGCACCGCGGGGTCGGCACCGATAGGAGCCGTTCCCGTCCAGACGGTCGAGTCGATTCCGGACGCGGCCAGGATCGGCCTGCCGAGGCCAGGTGATTTGCGTGCCTCGAACAGCCGGACCTTCCGTGTCAGAGCTTGATCAGGCTGCCGTGTGCGGTGGCCGGGGCCAGGGTGGGGGTTCCGGCGAAGGCGGCTGTGTAGGAGCCGTGGAGCAGGATCGAGGTCAGGGGGCAGGGGCCGTAGCAGGCTGCGATGCCGTGGGCGTCGGTGGTGGCGGTGCACACCACGTCATCGCCGACGGTGAAGGTGACGGGCTGCCCGGCCAGGGGCTGTCCGGTGGTGGTGTCGGTGAGGGTGGCTTGCGGGTGCAGGGTGATGGTCAGGCCGCCGGAGAGGGAGAACAGCAGCGGTCCGGCGTCAAGCGCGGTGGAGTCTGGAGTGTAGGTGTAGCGGTCGCCGGTCCCGGTGGCACTGGTGCCTGCGGTGTTGGTCACGGTGATGTCCACGGCTCCGGTGGTGGTGGAGGCCGGGGCGGTGGCGGTGATCTGGGTGTCGGACACCACGGTGAACGACGAGGCGGCTGTGGAGCCGAAGCTGACGGCGGTGGCGCCGGTGAACCCGGTGCCGGTCAGGGTGACCGAGGTGCCGCCGGCAACCGGGCCGTTGTTGGGGCTGGTGCTGGTCACGGTCGGCGGCGAGGCCAGTTTGGCGAAGGCCATCCCGTACGGGTTGTCGAACCCGGTGATGGTGCTGGTGATGGTGTTCGTCGCGGGGTCGATCACCGAGACGGTGTTGGCGTACTGGTTGGAGACGTAGACGGTGCCGTTGTCGGGGTTGACCACCACCTCGGTCGGGCCGCCACTGTCCAGGATGGTGGCGGTGGCGGTGCTCGTCGCGGTGTCGATCACCGAGATCGCGCCGCTCGATTTGTTGGCGACGTAGACGGTGCTGCCGGAGGGGCTGAGGGTGATCCCGCTGGGGCCGGCACCGACGCCGATGGTGCCGGTGACGGTGTTGGTGGCGGTGTCGATCACCGAGATGCTGGCGGAGCCGCTGTTGGCGACGTAGGCGGTGCTGCCGGTCGGGCTGATGGTGACCCCAACCGGGTGGGTGCCGACGCCGATGGTGGCGGTGACGGTGTTGGTCGCGGTGTTGATCACCGACACGGTGTTGCTGTTGAGGTTGGTGACGTAGGCGGTGGCGCCGGAGGGGCTGAACGCCACGGACTCCGGCGATGACCCGACGCCGATGGTGGCGGTGATGGTGTAGGTCGCGGTGTTGATCACCGAGACGGTGTTGCTGAAAAGGTTGGTGACGTACACGGTGGCGCCGGACGGGTTGACTGCCACGCCCCATGGTGCACGGGCGGAGTGCACCCTGCCGATGGGCATGTTCGTCGCGGTGTCGATCACCACGACCTCGTCGTTGGCGTAGCCGGTGAGGTAGGCGGTCTTGCCCGACGGGCTGACGGCCAACCCGACCGAGGAGTTGCCGCCGTAGATGGTGCCGGTGATCGCGTTCGTCGCGGTGTCGACCACCGCGATGTTGCCAGGGACGCTGTTGACCACGAGCAGCTCGGTGACGCCGGCGGCCGCGTGCGCCGGAGCGGCGGCCGTCGTCATGCCGAGCACGGTCATAGTGCTGAGCAGTGCGCCGCTGGCGAGCGTCGCCAGCCCGCGCCGGGCACGGTCCCGCCGGCGTGGCGGTGCCGCGAGGGCATGGTGGGATAACACGGTAAGTCCCCTCCCTGATAAGGATGCAGCAGGCGCTCCGGGCCACGACGCCATGGCTTGGCAAGGCGCTGCCCGAGGCGCTGCGGTGCATACGACACCCGCGCGCGGGCCGGTGATGGGCTTAGCGCACAGGCGGCTAGAACTGTGACCCCCAGTCGGCCGGGCCCGCCCAGCAGAGACCGGCCTCAGACCGGTGCACCCCGTGCGGTTCGGCGACTCAAGACCTCCCCAAGGGGCTCACGTCACTTCGTGAGTATCACGTCGCGACCACGCAGCGTCCAGTAGCGATTACGTGGCGGACTGTAACCGTTCAAGGCGGCTGACAAAGTGAACGAGGCCCGGCTCCCCGCCAGTCGCCCCGGCGCCACTGGGCATTTCATGAGACCTTGCATGGTGTTGATCAGGTGGATTGCCTGTCGGGTGCGCTGCGAACAGGGCGAATGCCTGGCGATCACCATGGATGAGACGCCCTGTGCCTCAAGCAATCCCACGCGCGCTGCTGGGCCCGTACCGCGGGAGCGCCTGGCGCACACCGCGCGCAACCAAGCAAATAAGAATACTGACTTGTCCGGACGTCGCCGGCTTGCAATGATGCCCCGCGGTACCCAAATCACCGAGGCTTCCCCCACAGCTCGGAAATGGGGCTTCACCCGCCTTCGCGCTCTGCTCGTCATCACCGCACAAGCAGGCGGCCTCGCTGCGGCCACCGCCTCGGTGACCGAGAGCCGTACGCGAGTCCCGGCCGACCCGACCACCCAGCCGTATCCGCGTCCCGAAACGGAACCTGCCGATGAGTCGCACCCCGCGCCCGCTCCGCCGTCTGCCCGCGCCCGTCGGCCGGTCGGCCACCGCAGCGGTCGTGCTCGCCGCCGCCTGGCTGCTGCCGCTCCCGACCGCACACGCCGCGAGTTCTACCACTTGCACCGGCACTAGCCAGCTCACCTACAGCCCTGGCCTCAAACTCACCCCGCGGAACGTCACCTTTACCGAGAACGACACCATCGGCACCTGCACCTCCACCGATACCACCCTCACTAGCGCCGACACCCTCACCTACAGCTACCCCATCGCAGGCGCGACCTGCGACGACATCTCAGCCGCCACCAACACCGGCGAACTGGTTATGCACTGGAACAACGGCCAGACCTCCACCCTCAACGGCCTGGTCGGCGAAGAGACCATCACCGACGGCATCCTGCAGGACACCGCCACCGGCACCGTCATCGCCGGCGAGTTCAACGGCGCCGCAGCCGTCATCAACTGGACCTACATCGTCAATCCTCTGGCGTGCCTCAGCACCGGCGGCCTCACTACCCTGAACGGCACAGTCCTCGTCCAAATCAGCGGCGCGTGACCCTGGCAGAGCGAACCCTGCAACCGCTGGACTTCACCGGCGGCGGCAACTGACCGCGCAGCACGAGCCTCAGACTCGTCGGTGCGCCACCGCACGAAGGACTTCGCGATGGCCGGCATCCGGCACGCCACCGCGTCCCGCACCCGATCGGCCCGCCGCCTAGCGGCCAGTTCGGCTGCCGCCCTGGCCTCCGCATGCAACACCCTGTTTCCCGCCGAAGCCGCGCACGCCGCGGTCGACCCCTTCACCTTCACCTTCACCTGCACCTGTACCGGCACCAGCGACCTCGCCCACAGCCTCGGCCTGACCTACACCCCGCAGACCGCGACCCACCGAGACCAACTCCTACACCTCGTGCACGTCCACTGACGGCACCAGCACCAGCGGGTACATCTCCGGCTCCTTCACCGAGACCGAGGCCACCATCGTGGGCGAATCCAGCGATTCGTCGGCACCGGGACCGTCACCTCCGGCGAGTTCACCGGCGACACCGCCGTCTTCCCCTGGGCCACCTGCCGCCCAGTTCCCTGGACTGCCTGGCCCTGGCGGCCTGACCAGCTAAGACGGCACCCGCATCAGCGACATCACCGGCGTCTGAGCACCAACAAGCCAAGGAGAACGACAAATGGACACGGCTCGACACCAGGACACGAAGCGGCCAGCACGAACCCAGGCGGCGCGCCGATCGGCGGCGGCAATCCTGCTGGCCGCGGGATGCACCTTGCTTCCCGTCCCGGCCGCTCACGCGGTCGACGCGACCACCTGCACCGGCACCTCCAGCGTCAGCTACAGCCCCGGCCTGACCCTCACCTCACAGACCGTCACCTTGGCTGAGACCGACACCTTCACGTCCTGCACCTCCACCGACCCCACCATCACCGGACTCCCCACCAGCCCCTACACCTACCCGATCCCGAACGCCTCCTGTAACAGCGTGCAGTACGCCGCCGGCAACACACTGGTCCCCCACTGGAACAACGGGCAGACCTCCACCATCAGCGGCGTGACCTACACCACGACCAACACCGCCGGCATCACCCAGACCCTCGGCACCGGCACCATCACTGCAGGGGAATTCACCGGCGACATCGCCGTCATCAGCTGGAGCTACCCCCTCGTCAACCCCCTGTTGTGCCTTCTGCCCGGCGGACTAGCCAGCCAGAACGGCACCATCATCTTCGAAGTCACCGGCTGACCAGGCAAACTCGCCGGGGATGCCCCCTTTTTGCGCGCTCCTGCCACCTGTTGATGCGCCCGCACGATTGTGGAATCCACCGACACCAACCAGTCTGAGTCCCCCTCAGCGTCGGCCTCGGCCACCAACGCCGTGAACACCTGTGCCCACGTGCTATCGATCGCCCAGTTCCGCAGCCGCGTGTACACACCCTTCCACGAGCCGAATCGTTCAGGGATGTCCATCCACGGCAGACCAGTCCGGTACCTCCACGCGATCGCGTCAATCACCTCACGATGATCCCGCCAGTGACCACCACGCTGGGAGGCCAACCACCAGCCAGCCGCATCCCCAACCTCACGCGGCAGTATAAATAGCCAGCTATGCGACGAGCCGCTTGCCTGGCTATTTGCGGCGCGGGCTGCGACAGGCTG
The DNA here is from genome assembly GCF_039531695.1 of Catenulispora yoronensis. Taxonomy (NCBI): domain Bacteria; kingdom Bacillati; phylum Actinomycetota; class Actinomycetes; order Catenulisporales; family Catenulisporaceae; genus Catenulispora; species Catenulispora yoronensis. The sequence goes on along the minus strand of NZ_BAAAQN010000025.1, from coordinate 50,583 downwards.
CGATGAGATTCGCTGGGGCCCGCGACAGTGCTCTCTCGGAGGCTTGACCTGTGAATATGAAGCGTCCGCCTAAATCACCGGATCAGACCCCGTAGCCGCATTTCGAACCGGCACGCGCATCACCGAGAGCCCAGCGCACGCTTCGGTCGTTGCTAACCCGTGTGCCGTTCGGGATTCATGCCATGGACGCTCAACGGCTGAAGGATCCCCAAGATCGAGTCTGTACCAGACTGTTGAGGAGCTCGTCGGTGGCCAGGTGTGTGAAGCGGAAGCCTGTGTGGACGCGTCGTTTGGCGGTTCTTGTTGTCGCCTCGATGGTGACCACAGCGGTGCTGCAGGGCGGGCCTTCGACTGTGTCGGCCTTCGCCGCGGGTGATCGCAACACGTCGAGTGCGCCGGTGCAACGCTCCGGCTCCGCTGCGGGACTTACCCATACCGTCGACACGGTTGCGACTGCGGCGCCCCAGGGTGCCACGGTTGCTAAGGGGGGCGGTAAGAAGCCTGATACGCACAAGGCGGCCGACCCGGTCGGGCCTCCGACCACGACGCATCCCTCGGGGCCGGCCGAGACCGGTGCCGTCGTGGACGCGCCGAGTGGGGCGAAGCGTTCCGCAGCGAAGTCCAACCAGAAGCAGGCCGATGGTCGGAGTCGGTTCGACGCGGCCAAGAGCACCGAGGTCGTCGCCCAGCGGACGGAGACGTCCACCACCTTCCGGAACCCCGACGGTTCGTTCACTCTGCGCCAATATTCGCAGCCGGTCCACGTGCGTCAGGCAGACGGGTCCTGGGCGGACGTCGACACGACGCTGAAGCGGGACGCGAAGGGGCAGTTGGCGCCGAGTACCGTCGCGATGCGGGCCGAGGTGGCCGGCTCCTCGGACAGCCCGGCTTTCGAGAGCTTTACCATCGACGACGCGCACCGCGTCGACTTTGCGCTCAGCGGGGCCGCGACCGTGCCGGCCGCGGTCGACGGATCGTCGGCGACCTTCGCCGGGGTCTTCCCGCAAACCGACATTACGGTGACCGCCGGTGCGAGCTCTCTCAAGGAGACGTTGGTGCTGCGGTCGCGCGGCGCCGGCAACAGCTGGACCTTCCCGATCCACGCAGTGGGGCTGACGCCGACGATCGACGCCGACGGCAGCGTCGCTTTCACCGATGCGTCAGGAACCATCAGGGCTCTGGTGCCGCCTGGCACGATGCAGGACTCCGCGAAGACGCCGACCGCCAAGTCGTACAGCACCGCTGTCACCTATTCGCTGGTGACCCTCGACGGCGGCACCGCCTTGCGGGTGACCGCCGACCGCGCTTGGCTGGACGATCCGGCACGGGTGTTCCCGGTGTCGGTCGACCCCACCATCAACGCCCCGGTCAACGCCACGTCCGCAACCTATGTCGACAACTTCAGCAACAAGAACCATTCGTCGAACAGCACGATGATGGTGGGCAACGACGGCACCGGGAAGACCTATAACTCGTTCCTGGCGTTCAGCAACTTGGCGAGCAGTCTGCAGAACGCCTGGGTCACCAGCGCCGCCCTGCACTTGTACCAGACCTCCGCCGTCTCGGCCACACCGGTCGTCGCCTCGCCGATCACCAGCTCATGGAACGTCGCCACCCTCGCGGCGTGGCCCGGGCCCAGCCTCGGCGGCCCGATCGGAAACTACGGTGCCACCGGCCAGGGCTGGATATCGCTGGCGCTGACCCCGGACTTCTTGAACGGCTGCACCCACGGCCAGTCGGTATCCTCCTGCGGGATCGGGCTGACCGCCGAGACCGCGGACACACAGGGTTTCAAGATATTCGCCTCGGTTACCGGCAGCCAGAATCTCCCGTGGCTCGACATCAATTACACGCCGTACTCGGCGACCTATGTCGACGCCACCCCGGTCGTCATCGACCCGCCGATCACCAATGTGCAGAGCGGTGCCGTCACGGTCACGGTGACCAACCACGGTTCGGCCACGTGGAGTCCGACCAGCGGGGATCGGCTCGGCTACCACGTCTATGACCACAACGGCGCCGACCTCGGCATTGCCGGGGCCACGACGCAGATCCCCGCGACCGTGCCGCCCAATGGATCCGTCGCCGTGACCGGCATCATCGGGGCGCTTGCGCCGGCCGACTACACGGTCTGCTGGGACATGATCGATCCGGCGGGCAACTGGTATTCCGCCGACTCGGCCACCAACCCCGCCGGGTGCCTCGCGGTGACGGTGAACGACGTCGCCCCGGTCGTCGACCGTCTGTATCCGGGCTACGGCTACGTTTTCTCGACTCTGACGCCGACACTCACCGCTTCGGCGCACGACCCGGATCAGTGGCCTGACACCAACCTGCAGTACCGGTTCACGCTCTATTCGCCGCAGTGGCCTTACGGATATACCAGTCCCTTGAGCGCGAACTCCGTATGGACGGTCCCGGCAGGTGTGCTGGGGTGGGGCGACTCCTTCACCTGGTACGTCAAGGCGACTCAGAGCAACGGTGTGACCAGCGGGCAGTCGGAGACGGTCAGGAACTCGGTCCGGATCCCGCAGCCGACGATCTTGTCGCACCTGGGCGGCGGCGGCGCCGATACCTACGGGGCTGACTCTTACACCGGTAACTACACCACGTCCGCGACGGACGCCGTGGTCCCCACTGTCGGTCCGAGTCTGCAGGTCCAGCGCACTTACAACAGCCTCGACTCGCGTACCGACGCGCTGTTCGGTGAGGGCTGGTCGAGCGTGTTCGACGCCAATGTCAAGACGCTGTCAAGCGGATCGGTCCAGGTGCGGTATCCGAACGGCCAGGGCGTGGTTTTCGGGCTCAATCCGAACGGCTCCTTCAGCACTCCGCCGGGCCGGCAGGCAACTCTGACCAAAGCGTCCGACGGCTCGGGTACTTTCACTCTGGTCGACAAAGACGGATCTCGCTTCTCGTTCGGAGCTGACGGCAAGCTCAGTGCCGTGGCGGATGTGCAGGGCCGCGCGATCACGCTGGCGTACGACGAGGGGGGCACGTTCAGCACCGTCACCTCGTCGGTGTCGCACCGTGCCCTGCATTTCACGTGGGTGCAGTCGAGCAGGGGCAATTCTCATGTGTCTTCGGTGTCGACCGACCCGCTCGTCTCCGGGACGCCGTCGTCGGCGCTGACCTGGACCTACAGCTACAACCAAGACGATCTCGTCAAGGTGTGCCCGCCGACCTCGACCACGGCGTGTACCGGATACGGTTACACGGCCGGCTCGCACTTGCGCTCGGAACTGCTCGACGCCAACCCTGACAGCTATCTGCGGCTCGCTGATGCGGTCACGCCGACGAACACCGTCCTGTCCGACGAGGTTTCGCAGAACACGCTGTCGCTGTCGCAGGCGAGAGCCATCAACGTCGCCACCACCAGTGACGTTCTGTCCGGGAACGACTCGGACACCGGGTTGGCTTTCAATGGGACGAGTTCCTACGTGACGGCGCCCAACGCGTTGGGCGGAGGCAGCAGTCTGGCGACCGTCGAGCTCTGGTTCAAGACGACGACCCCCGGCGGTGTGCTGTTCGCCGACCAGGGCGGCGGTGTCACCAGCACTTTCGGGAGCGGCGACACCGTTAATCCCGCGTTGTACATCGGCCAGGACGGGCATGTGCACGGGGCGTTCACGGAGGCCGGGAGCTCCCAGATACAGATGGATAGCCACACCGTCGTCACTGATGGGAAATGGCACCACATCGCTCTGGTCGCCGAGACCGGCGACCAGGCGCTGTATCTCGACGGCCTGCAATGTGACTCCGCCGTCCCGGCCGTGACCGCGCCCACGGCCTACACGCGGGTGGTGGGAGCGGGATGGATCCGGCCCACCTACGCCTCCGCGCCGGCCACCGCGCAGGCGTGGTACTTCCGTGGTGAGATCTCGAACTTCGCATACTTCAGTCGAAGCCTGACGTATCCGGACATCATCAACCACTATGACACGAACTCTCCACGCTTCCCGGCGGCTAAGCAGCTGACTTCCATCACCTTGCCGTCCGGCAAGTCGTATGCGACGATCGGCTACGCCACGGGCCAGGACCGGGTCGGCACCTTGACCGACCAGAACGGCGGAACGTGGAAGCCTGGCAAGCCGTCCGTGTCGCGGCCGAAGATCTCCTACGCGGACCAGGTCCTCGGCAGCCACCCGATCGACTACTTTCGCCTCAACGAGGCGTCCGGAACCGTTGCCCACTCGGCCGTGTATCAGGACACGGTGGCCCGGAACGCTGCTGTGTCCAACGTTCAGTGGGGTGCGTACGGGTCGATCTATCTCAGTGGTGACAGCGCGGCTTCCTTCAACGGTTCGAACTCCTACGTGCAGCTGCCCACGGGCGAGATTCCGGGCCAGGGCCGGATCACGGTCGAGATCGGTTTCCAGACGTCGAGCGCCGGCACGCTGATCGCGATGCAGGATCGGGGCCTGACCGACGTCCAGAGTCCCGCCAACGCCACACCGCTGCTCTACGTGGGCGCCGACGGCAAGGTGCACGCGAACGTCCCGGGGTCGGGCAGCCACCCGCTGATCGGCAAGGTGTCGAACGACAACAGGTGGCATGACGTCATCTTCAGCTACGACACCACCGGTGGGTTCGCCACGCTGTACGAGGACGGGGCGAAGGTCGAGGACACCCTCGAGTACGCGACCGTTCCGGTCGTTCAGAACTACGTGTACGTCGGCGCCGGATACGTCGCCCCGTCGCTGCCGTCCGCGCCGTCCAACGCCCGTGGCTACTTCAACGGCTTGATAGGGCAGGTGTCGATCTACGGTGCCGGCGGTGACCACATCGACCCTTATCTGCGCTGGTCCGCCGTCAGCCTGGCGGATCAGACCACGCTGGAGACCACGGTCGCCGTGACCGACCCGGCGAACAACAAGGTCACCTACACCTACGATCCGGGCAACGGCGGGCGCATCACCTCCCGCACCGACCAGCTCGGCGGCTTCTCGGCCTACCAGTACGACGACCGCGGTTACCTGAACGTCATCAGCGATCCGGACGGGCACAGCACCTCGTACTCGTTCGACGAGAACGGCAATCCGGTGTCGACGACGACTTGTGCCTCACCGTCGTCCTGCCAGACGTCGACGGCTGCGTACGTCGGCGATGTCAACTCTTTGGCGATCACCGATCCGCGGTTCGGCCTGCGCGACAGTCAGACCGACGCGGCCGGGGCGAAGACCTCGTACACCTATGACGCGGCCGGCGACCTGCTGACGACCGCCGCTCCGTCCTCGAGCGCGTTCCCCAATGGCCGCACGACGCGCAGCACTTACACGGTGGCGGGCAGCACGTCCTCCTGCGCCAGCGGGACGGCCCCAGGGGGCCTGCTCGCGAGCACCACGACGCCGGGCGGGGCGAAGACCTCGTACACCTACTACGCGAACGGTGACCTATGTCAGGTCACCGACGCCACGGGGCTGGTCACCTCCTACACCTACGACGTGCTGGGCCGCTCCACCGTCCGGACCGTGACCTGGCCGACCGGCCCGGCGGGAGGCCTGACCACCCGTACCACGTACGACGGGCAGAACCGGATCTGGCTGGTTGCCGATCCGACGACGACCGACCAGGTCAGTGGGCTGACCCATATCGGCAATCACTGGACGTCCTACGATGTGGACGGCAACATCACCGGTGAGCAGATCTACGACTCCGGCGGCGGGGACGCCGGAGGAGACGCGCCTCGGATGAGCACAGCGACGTACGATGCTCACAACCACGTCGCAACAGTGACCGACGCCGTCAGCAACGTCACCAAGTACACCGCCTACGACCTGTTCGGCAACGTCACCTCGATGACCGACAGCGGTGGCAACGTCTTCACGGCAGCCTACGGTCCCACCGGTCAGCATTGGAGCACGACGCTGACCGGGTACACCGGCGATCCGGTGAGCCAGACCGCGCCGCGCGACGTCGTCATCGCCTCCTACGCCTATGACCCGGCGGGTCGGCTGGCGACGTCCACTGACGCGATGGGTCGTACCCACCACTACCGCTACTTCGACGACGGGCGGGTCGTGCAGGAGACCTTCGACGGTTTCCACAACGCCGACGGGACCACCCGCACGGTCGACATGGCCGACTTCACCTATGACTCCGCAGGGCGGGTGCTCTCGGCGGTCAAGGGCGGCGGCAAGAACTCGATGCAGTACACGTACGACGACTCCGGCCGCCTCGTCTCCACGCTGGACGGCACTGGCCTGGTCACCGAGTTCACGGATGACGCCGATGGGAACCACACCCGGATCGCCCGGCACGACCAGTCGGTTCTGAATCCCACGACCGCCAACAGCAGCATCACGGACGCGACCTACGATCCGCTCGGGCGGACCGTGTCGCAGACGTTGCACGGCGGTCTGCTCGGGAACATCGTGGAAGCCACGACCTGGACGCTGGACGCGCGCGGCCTGCCGTTGACGTCGGTCAGCCCGCGGGGCAACGACGCCGGCGCCACAGCGTCCGCGTACACCACCGACTACGTCTATGACGAGGCGGGGCGGTTGGTGAAGACCGTTGCTCCGCCGGTGTCGGCGGAGACCGGCGGCAACCCGGCCACCACGGTGCGACCGACCACGGTCGAAGGCTTCGACACCTACGGCGACCTGGTCGAGCACCGCGATCCGGACGGCCGTACCTCGGTCACCGGCTACGACCAGCTGGGCCGCCAGATCACGCGCCAGGACGCGGGGTACATCCCGCCCGGCGCCGGTGCCGCGCTGAACGCGCAGACGGTGACCGCGTACACCGCCCTCGGGCAGGTCAAGACGGTCACCGACGGGCTGAACAACGTCACCTCCTACCGCTACGACCAGCTGGGGCGCCTGGCCACGACGACGGACCCGCTGGTCGCCGGGGCGGCCGCGGCAGGGGTTTGGCACTACACGTACGACCTGGACGGCGAGCAGCTCAGCGCCATCGATCCGACCGGCGCCCAGGTCCAGGCCACGTATGACGACCTGGGGCGGATAGCCACCTCGACGTCGGTGGAACGGAGCCCGGCGGGCGCGTTCACCACGCAGTACGGGTACGACGACGCCGGGAACCCGGTGAGCATCACTGACCCGCTGCAGAACAAGACGACCGCCGTCTATGACGCCGGGAACCGCTTGACGTCGCGGACCGACCCGGCGCTGAACACGACGAAGACCGCCTACAACTACCTGTCCCTGCCGCTGTCGGTCACCGCGCCGGACGGCACGGCCAAGACCGCGAGCTACGGGCCGGACGGCCAGCAGTACGCGACCAGCCTGCTGGACTCCCACGGCACGGTGCTGAGCACGACCAGGGTCGCCTACGACTCCGCGGGCAACCAGATCGGGCAGACCGATCCGAACGGGGCGGTGTGGACGCGGTCCTTCGACGCGCTGAACCGGATCACCCAGCAGGTCGAGCCGGTCACCGACACCACGTCGATCATCAAGACGTTCGGCTATGACGCCGCGGGTAACCAGACCCGGTTCACTGACGGGCGGGGCGCGAACTTCATCACCACGTACAACGGCTGGGGGCTCCCGGAATCCGGGATCGAGCCGGCGACGTCGGCGTTCCCGAACGCGGCCGATCGGACCTGGACGACCACGTACGACGCGAACCGGCGGCCCACGATCCTGGCAGAGCCGGGCGGTGTGAAGCGGACCGAGTCGTACGACGCGCTGGGTCGACTGACCGGGGAGACCGGCACTGGCGCTGAGGCCGCCACCGCGGCGCACACCTACAAGTACGACCTGGCCGGCCGACTGCTGTCCGTCGCGGCACCGGGCGGCGACGACACCTTCGGGTACGACGATCGCGGCGACCTGACCTCGACGGCGGGGCCGTCGGGCACGTCCTCGTTCCAGTACGACGGTGACGGCCAGATGCTCTCGCGCACCGACGCCTCGGGGACGGCGACGTACCAGTACGACGCCGACGGGCGCCTCAAGACGCTGAACGAGCCGCTCACCGGAACGCAGGCGGCGTTGGGCTACGACACGGTCGGCGAGCTGACCAGTGTCAACTACGGCACCGGCGGCGCCACCCGGAAGCTGGACTACGACGGTCTCCACCGGATCACCGCGGACACGCTGAAGAACCCGGCCGGAGCGGTTGAGGCGTCGATCGGGTACGGCTACGACACCATCGGGCACCTGACATCCAAGACCACGACCGGCACCGCCGGGGCTGCGGCCAACACCTATACGTACGACTACAACGGTCGGCTGACCAGCTGGAACAACGGCGCCACCGTCACCGGCTACGGATACGACGCCTCGGGCAACCGGACGTCGGCCGGCGGCGTCACCGCGACGTTCGATGCCCGTGACCGGCTGCTGAACGCCGGCAGCACGAGCTACACCTATACCGCGCGCGGGACGCGGTCGTCGCAGACGGTCGGCGGCACCACGTCCGCCAGCACCTACGACGCGTTCGACCGGCTGATCACCGATGGTTCCACGACCAACGTCTACGACGGCCTGGACCGGCTCGTCACCAGCGGCGCCACGCATCTGGCATACAGCGGGACGGGCAACACCATCGCCTCCGACGGTACCTCGCTGTACAGCCGCGATCCGAGCGGCGGCGTGGTCGGCGTCAAGACCGGTGCCGCCGGCACGGCGGCCTTCGCGCTGACCGATCGGCACACCGACCTGGTGGCGACGTTCACCGCGACCGGCAGCACGCTGACCGGCTCGACGGCGTACGACCCGTTCGGCAAGAAGCTCGCGAGCAGCGGGACGCAGCCGTCGGTGGGCTTCCAATCCGAGTGGACGGACCCGGACAGCGGCAAGGTCAACATGGCCGCCCGCTGGTTCGACCCGGCCACCGGGGCCTTCACCAGCCGCGACACCGCGGGCGACAGCGACGCGAACCGCTACGCCTACGGCTCGCAGGATCCGCTGGACACCACCGACCCGAGCGGCCACTGCTGGGTCTGCATCGGCGCCCTGATCGGCGCGGTCGCCGGTGCGGTGATCGGCGGCATCAGCTACACGATCAGCTGGGCGACCGACGACAACGTCAAATGGTCGTGGAGCGAGTTCGGCAAGAAGGTCGCCAAGGGCGCCGTCACCGGCGCGATCTTCGGCGCCACCGCTGCGATGGGCCCGTTCGGCCAGGCGCTCGGCGGTGCGCTGTCCGAGGAAGCCGCGTTCGCCATGGACTGCGCCGCAGGCCACAAATGCACCCTGGAAGGCGCGGTCAAGGCCGCGCTGGCCGGTGGTGCGGCGGGCCTGGCCGCTTACGGCCTGGGCCGGGCCGGCGGAGCGGTGTGGCGGCTGCTGCGCGAATCGCTCGAGGTCGACGCCGAGATAACAGCCGAGCAGGTGGTCGACGCCGTCGCCCAGGACGCCGAGCACCAACTCGAAGTGGACGCCGCCACCAAGGCGGCCGAACAAGCCGCTGCGAAGGCGGCGGCGAAACACGCTACTGAAAAGGCGGCCGCGGAGGCCGCAGCCAGGGACGCCGAGGTCGTAGCAGCCAAGAAGGCTGCCGAAGCCGCCGCGGCGGAGGCCAAGCGCAAGGCCGAGGAGGCGGCCGCGAAGAAGGCCGCCGAAGAGGCCCATCAGCGCTGGCTGGCCTCGCCCGCGGGCCGCGCCACCCAAGCCGCGAGCAACGAAGGTCCCGACGTTGCCGCGGCCCAGGCCCGCCACGCCGCAGACAGCACAGTGCCGGCCTCGAGCCTGCCCACCGAGACCACCCCGTCCCTGGCCGAGAACCTCTCCAGCGCCGGCTACACCGTGGCCGACAACGCCGCCCCGGTTGTCTCCTCCGGCGCTGAGGAGTCCGCGGCCGGGGTGGCCGTCCACGACACCGCGGCCGATCCCTCCTCCGGCGGGCTCGGCGGCCCCTCCGACGTGCCCCAGGCCGGCGGAAGCTGGGCGGGCAGCGGCGGAAGGTCGGGCTTCAACCAGGCCATGGAGGGCGCTCGCAACTGGGCGAGCAACCAGGCTCTGCTCCGCAGGATGATGGGCATGCCCATGGAGGTCTGGTCGGCCAACCGTGCCCTGGCAAAGTCGCTCAACGGCGCCGCCCCGGAAGCCAACGCCACCGTCGAGACATTGAAGACAATGCGGCACGGGAACAGCGCCATGGCCTCGAAGGCGGAGGGTGCGACCGCCCTTTCGGACGAGGACTTGTTGGCGTCGGTGTTCCATCCGAAGGACAAGCAGTTCATCGCGACGAACCCGGATGTGACCGACGAACTCGGACAGGGCAACCACCGGATGGCGCAGCTTCTCGCCCGAGCAATAGCCGGAAAGAGCGACATCATCACGTGGGACACTGAGATCTTCATCCACTATGTGAAACGAGAGGGCTAGGAATGCGCTGGCGTAACCGGTTCCAGTGGCCCCGCGAAGTGGCGGGTGGCCGCATGTTCCGCAGTGATATCAAGGTGTTGGCGACCACGGATCTGGACCGCTTGACCGAGGCAGCCGTCTCGAATCCGCGATGGAGCGCAGAGGGACGTCCCGACTGGCTGCGCCGAAACCGCGACGAGATCAAGAGCATCTTCATGACCATCTACGGCTCGGAAGGCCGCAACGTCCTCCGCTGCCTGGTCATGATCAAGATGAATGACGACGCGACGTGGAAGTTCACGCTGGACCTTGACCGGGCTGACTTCGAACGACTGCCGGACGCCTCGCCGGCACAAGTCGTCAGCCTCGCCCATGCACACCTCTACACATATCCCAGCCTCGACCTCGACCCGGAGCAGCAGGCAGGATGGGACCGGGCCATGGAAGCGGCGGTTCAGAGCGCGCTGAAGCGGGAGCGACCATCAGCGGGAGAGTGATCTGAGCTTGCCGACACGGCGCGCGGGTTGTTTGCGATCGAGCATTGACGCTGTCAGTGCACAGGACATCGAGGCGGCGCCGTGGCCGATCCCTCCTCCGGTGGGGTCGGCGGCCCTGTCGAGTTCCATAACTAGCGTATAGCTGCTGACCGGGGGTGTTGCCGGTGGCAGGGGAGTAGCCGGGATGGTTGTCGATCGTGTGGTTTCGGTTGCTGTATTTGATCCTCATCCGTGTTGTCGGTTGGTTGGCTCTGCTCGCCCGATCTTCCGCGTGGAGGGACGTGGAGCTCTTGGTGCTGCGTCAGGAGAATGCGGTGTTGCTCTGCCGCAGGTGGCGCCAGCCTCGTCTGTCGGGGCGTCCGCCGATCCCCGACGATCTCGTCGCTGTGATCGTGCGGATGGCTAGGAGGATCCGGGCTGGGGTTATACGCGGATCCAGGGCGAGCTGCGCCGACTGGGCCGCCGGGTCGGCGCTTCCCCGATCCGCCGGGTACTCCGCGCGCATCGGATCCCGCCAGCTCCGAAGCGCATCAATGACGTGTCCTGGCGGAAGTTCCTGCGTGGCCAAGCCGGCACAATGCTGGCCACGGATTTCTTTCACGTGGACTGCGCGGTGACGTTGCGGCGGTTCTATGTCTTCTTCGTCATGGAGGTCGGAACCCGCAGCGTCCGCATCCTCGGGGTCACAGCGCGCCCGTAGTGCCTGCGAACCAACGCCTATGCCGAACGATTTGTGCTGACCACCCGGACTGAATGCACCGACCGGATGCTGGTCTTCGGTGAACGTCATCTGCGGGCTGTCCTGAACCGCTACGTCCAGCACTACAACACCGGCCGGCCCCACCGTAGCCTCGGCCTTCGCGCACCCGCCGACGACCCGAACGTCATCCCGTTCCCCGCTCAGCGGATACGCCGCGAACCAGTCCTCGGCGGACTGACCAACGAGTACCACAGGGCCTCGTAGCTGATCCCGAAGTCGCAGGTCAGACCATGGACAGCGTTTTGGAACCCCACAGGCAGTATATGGAAGCTCGCCTGGCATCCTGACCCCATGGACGCTGACGCCCCGCCCCCGGTCCACCTCGGCAAAGTGATGGACGGTCTGGCGACGAACCCCGCCCTGCCGGCGGCGATGGTCCGGCGCCTGTTCGCATGGCGGCGGGGAATGGGGAAGGTAGCAGGACGCCCGGACCTCACCGACGACATGATCGCCGAGATCATCGAGCTCGACGACCACTGGCTCCTGCATAGCTTGGCGCTCAACAAGGTGCTCCCGGACCGCTTCCGCATCCAACTCGCCGCACACCGAGACAAGGGGGTGCGGGCAGCGCTCGTCATCCAGGCCGCGACCGCGCCGAGGGCGATGCTGGAGCAGCTCATCGCCGACCCCGATCTGCGAGTCCGCGAGTATCTGGCCCAAGGCAGTGACATACCGCCCGACCTGCGGGCCCGCCTCGCCGCCGATCCTGACCCGGCGATCCGCGCCGAATTGGCGAAGCACTGGACCCAAGCGCCCGAACAGGTCCGGCGGATCCTGCTGACCGATCCCGAGCCCACAGTCCGTGCCGCAGCCTGTTCGACCTACTTCGCGCACGTGCCCCACCCGATACCACCCGCGGATCTGATGCCGGCGCTCTTGGCGGATCCGGTGACCCGAGCAGGCGCGGTGATCCACGCTGTTCTCGACGCGGACATGCTGCGGCAGCTCGCCGAGGATCCGGCCAGCGAGGTGCGTGCCGAACTCGCCCGGCATCCCGACCTGCCACCCTCGGTCCGCGACGTCCTCGCCGTCGATCCGGCCATGGGTGTTCGGGTGAAGGTGTTCGCCCGGCCCGACACGCCCGATCACGTGCGGGCACAGATCCACGCCTCGATCCATGACCCGTCGCGTTCGACCGCCGACTCGGACGTCGACGACGACGAAACCTTTCTACGCTGGGTCGAGGACACCTTCGCCCCCATGGAACTGCGGATCCTGCGCCTGGACTGGGTCACTGCTGATCCGCTACCGCATATCGACTCGCCCTATGTCAGCTTCCGAGCCTCCGCGGCACGCAACAAATCCCTTCCCGCCGACGCGGTCGCCCGGCTGCTCGACGACGAGCAGGAGATGGTTCGCCTCACCATGGCTCACACCGCCCCGCACCTGGTCGATCCAGCCACCGCTGAGAGCATCGAGCGTCGTTACCGCAGACGGGACAAGTTCACGTTCTGGTGGGACATGCAGGAGGTCTTGACGTTCCCCCAAGAAGTCCTGCGCCGCTTCGCCACCGACCCTGAACCCAGGCTGCGCTCCTTCGCGCCCCGCGATCCGGACCTGCCTTCGGACCTCGCCGAGAAGCTGGCCTGCGACCCCGCAGACCGTGCGCGTCGCACCGTCGCGGGCCACCGCAACCTTCCGCTCCCAGCCCTGCTCCGGCTCCTCGCAGACTCATCAGAGCACGTTGCGGAGGCTGCCGGCGCCTCACCGTTCCTGCCCGTCGAACATATGGAACGGCTGCTGGCCCTGGCGGGCCTCTAAGAGGCAGGCCGCTGCCTCAAAGCGCCCATGAACCGGCCCCGAAGACGGACGCAAGACGGCGAACCGATGCCAGTTCAAGTTGAAGGCGCTTTAGTAAGGTTTGGCTCCAGGCGCATCCCGGCGTGACGGTCGTATGCCGAGATCGCGGCGGCGCCTACGCCGACGGCGCCCGGCGCGGAGCACCCGAGGCGCTTCAGGTCGCTGACCGGTTCCGTCTGTGGAAGAACCTCGGCGAGCACGTGAAGAAGACCGTCACCGCGCACCACGGCTGCCTGCGGCAGGCCGCGGACGACGCACTGGCTGAAGCTCAGCAGGTCTGGGCGCAGCGCCCCGGCCCCGAACAGCTCACTGCTGTCGCAGCCGAGCGGCGGGTGGACGACACGGTGATCGCCCGGCGCATCAGGCGGATGCTCGCCGAGGTCCATGAGCTGAAGGCCGCCGGGATGGGGATGCGGCGGATCAAGCGCGCCACCGGGCTGGCCAAGGCCACCGTCGCCCGCTACGACAAAGCTGAGACCGTCGAGGAGTTGCTCGTCATCACGCGCACCGGCAAGTCGAGCCTGCTGGACGAGTACAAGCCTTCTATCCACGAGCGGTTCAACGCCGGTGTCACGAACGTCCGGCAGACCTGGACCGAGATCGGCGAGTTGGGCTGCAAGGCTGCCTACGGGACGCTGCGGGACTATCTGAGACCGTTCCGCGAGGTCGGCATCGCCCCGCCGGCCAGGCCCGCGGCACCGAAGATCGGCGAGGCTACGACCTGGCTGCTGACCCACCCCGACAACCTCGACGAAGACGAGACGACCAAGTCAAGCAGGTCAAGGCCGCCTGGCCGGAACTGGACGCCGTCGCCGAGCTCGTCGGACGCTTCGCGCACATGCTCACCGAGCTGAAAGGACAGAACCTCGCAGCGTGGATGACCGAGGTCGAGGCCAGCGACCTGCCGCACCTGAAGACCTTCGTCAACGGACCCCGTCACGACCACGACGCCGTCCTCAACGGCCTCACACTTGAGCACAATTCCGGCGCCGTCGAAGGCGCCGTGAACCGACTGAAGGTCTATCAGCGGCAAATGTATGGCCGTGCGAACTTCGATCTACTTCGCAAGCGCGTCCGGCTGGCCCCGTGACCAGTTCGATCACGGAATGGGCCAGATCCAGATCCACTTCAAACCGCTACAGAAAATCGACCTTGATCAGGCCCTTGTGGCCCAGTTGCGGGATGCAACTGGAATGCACCGTGGATCAATCCTGGACCATCTAGGTAACAGGCCGTCAGGGTGTGTGGACTAATGAGGTTCGGCTTCAATGAAACGACAGTTCACTGACATGGTTGACCCGACTCGCTCTGTGCCCCCGGCGGGGCTCCATGCAGATCGGTCCATGTTTCCAGCATTGCGCAAGTCGTTGACCTGTGGTCTTTCAAAATCGCGATGAGGTGGGTGTTGCCCTGATCCGCGGAGGGGGTCGGTGGAGCGACCCCCTTGGACGATCCGAAAACAAGCATCCCCTGAGGGGCTCGCGGCGCAGCGGCGTCTGCTGTCAGAGTTCTTACACAGCATCACGAGGCTGGTCACTGGTTCGCTATTCAAAAGCTGGAGACAACCCATGTCGGGTCCCCGACCCGTTCAGGTCGACTTTCAGGCCGTTGTGCGCCGGTGGGAGGAGGTCGATTTCGAGGAAATGCAGGTGGAGTTTGTTCCTGATGATCCCGAGGACCTGGCGTTCGTCGACGTGATGAGCGAGGCGGTCAGTGTCTCCAACGTCGCGGTGAAGGACATCTTCGGAGAACGGCCGTCTCAGTAGACGGGGCCTCGGTGCTGCTGAAGCGTCCCTTCACTGAGGATGCTCCTGTGAGGTGGCTGACCGTGTTTGCTCGGGAGCTGGAATCGCGGGAGTCCAGCGGCGTTATCCGACCCGTGGTGGGCGTTCGCTCGCCGTGGTCATCGCTTCGGCCTGTGCACCCGTTCCCGGCTGCCTTTATCGCGCTGGACGAGGAACTGGTCTCGGGCGGCGCCGGGCTGGCGGCGGACGTGGTTGTGAGCGGTAGTGCACTCGACTGGTGTCGGCAGGCAGCGAACTGGGTCAATGAAACCGGTGGCGACTTGAATGTCGATAGCCGGGGCCTCAACCAGCGGGTGGCTGTGGACGGCGCTGCCCGGTACATGCTGCGGGGCTTGCATGTCGATGCCAACGCTTACGTGAGCAGCGCTGATGCTGATGCCGGCCGGGCGGCACACGCGACAGTTTCACGCAACGGCCAGCTCGTGTGCCAGTTGTACAATGCAGATCCGGTTCTAGCGGCACAGCTTGAACGCGTGCGTGAGATGTTGACTGCTGACCCGGCAGTCACTCGCCTCGGATTCGTCCTCGGGACTCAGCGCCGGGTGCTCGATTGGCTCGCTCTGGAGTCGCGCTGGCCGGCGTTGGGCAGCTTGACTCCTCCGTTGTTTCGCCGCAATGACCCGATCTGGAGCAGCCAGGTGCCGGACGCCTGCGGCATCCAGCTGCTGACTCAGCGGCACCTCGACCGAGCGGCCGATCTGTCGGCATGGCAGGTCGAGGAGCTCTGCCCAGGGAGGTACCTCGTCGAAGCGGCAGACGTCGAGGGCTGGTACGGGCCGCACGGTCCTAGCGAGTCCACCCTTGCCCAAGCGAGATCCGACTTCGGCGCGATGATCGTCGACCCTGCATAGCTGGGGTGAGGCGGGCCTGGTTCGCGACGTAGTGGCTTACTCCGTTGACAGAGCGCGACCACACTGAAACTGTCGCAGTGGTCTGATTTGCTGTCTTAAGCGGGGGTTCCGATGGCCAGACGTCAGATCGTGGGCGTTGCGCTCCTGATGATCGGCGCTGTCCTTGCTGGATCGGGGCCCGCCGGGGCGGTGGTCATGCCAGCTGCCGCTGTCCGGACTTTGCAGTCCGAACGCTCAATTCTCAGCGCCCCGCAGGATGTTAGTGCCGCATCAGGCAACGTTTGCCTTGGCGTTTGCCTTGGCGACGATGTGGCGGAGGCGGAGATCGTCTGCGTGTCGGTTCCGCCAGATGATGTAGCGGCGGATCATGCTGGCCTGTTCCTTGTGGCTGGCATGATCCGTCCCGTCCAGGGCGAAGTAGCGTAGCGCGGTGAACTGGGCTTCGATGCGGTTGAGCCACGAGGAGTTGGCCGGGGTGTAGGCGATCTCGACGTTGCTGGCCTGGGCCCAGCCCGCCACCCGGCGGCAGCGCTTGGTGGTCAGGTGCGGGGAGAAGTTGTCGCAGACCATCGCGATCCGCATCTCCGGCGGGTAGAGGGTGCGCAGGCAGCGCAGGACTCCAGGAACAGGGTGCGGTTCTTGCGGCGTTTGACGTGCCCGAACAGATGGTCGCGGGTCAGGTCGTAGGCGGCGAACAGGTGCCGGACGCCGTCGTTGCGGTTGTAGGTGGCCCGGCGTCGGGGACGCGGATCCCGGTCGGGGTCTTTGTGCTTGCCGCCGATCACCGCCCAGTGCCGGCCGGGGTGCGGCATCAGGTTCAACGGCCCGAACTCGTCCAGGCAGAACACGACCACCCCCTCGGCGACCAGAAAGTCCGCGAGCTCGGACAGGCTCCAGGTCGAGAACGGCAGGCCGTGCTCGACCGGCCTGGACTTCGCGATCTTCTTGATCTCCCGGCGTTCAGGCAGATCGAACGTGCGCGGACGGCCGCCGGCATACTTCGGGTACAGCCAGTTGAAGCCGTCGGTGTTGAAGTTGTGGATGACATCACGCACCCGGTCCTCGCTGGTGAACGTGACCTCGGCGATCCTCGCCACCGGCATCTTCTGCGCTGACAGCAGCACCATCTGCGCCCGCCGCCAGGTCACCACCGACCCCGTGCCACGCCGCACTATCCGCAGCAGCCGACGACCTTCATCGTCATCGATCTCCCGAACCTGAACCCGCTCCGCCGTCGCCCAAGTCCGATACATCCACCCTGCCGGCGGCACTCACCACACCGACAGGGCGAATGTTGCCTGCTACGGCACTAGCCTGCGGTCAGACACGCGTCGTGGATAGGGGCAGCCGGGGATCATGCGGCGTTCGTCCCTGCCGTGGCCGTAGGTGTATCGCGCCGGGTACTGCCGCACTTGACCCTCGGTCAAATAGGTCAGCGCCGATGCACTGAAAGTGCAGGTCGCCGCGCCAGCGAGGACGCTTCAATAAGGATATAGACATACTGTTGGCCTTCCCGGTGCTTGTCTGCGGCGCTCCCGGAGCGCCTGGCCACCCGGGGCGAATGCGGATCGGTACCCTCGCGCCATGGCGAAGATCGTTGCTCGGGTCCTGGTGGCGTGTGCTCTCACGTGTTTCAGTGGCCTGCTACCGGCGTCCAGCGCCGTCGCGGCCCCTTCGTCAGGACACGCGGTCGCGGCCCCTGCGTCCGGGCACAAGGTCGCGGCCTCTGCGTCCGGACACGCGGTCGTGGCCCGGCGGGTGATTCCCAAGCCGCGGCAGGTGCTGGCCGGGCCGGGCTCGCCGCTGCTGACCGAGAACTTCGCCGGCTCGACTGTCGCGGACCCGGGCTTCGTGCCGCTTAACAATGCTTGCCTCACCGGTGCCTCCACGACTCCGCCGGGCGGGATGTCGAGGCTCGGCCCGTGCAGCGGGGCGGGTGAGAGCGCCGGCCCCGTGCCGCCGGCCGGTGTCACCCCGGGGTATCTGCAGCTGACCGACAGCAGCAATGACGGCCTCGGCAGTGTGCTGTACAACCGTCCGCTGCCCGGCAACGGGGGTTTGCAGGTCAGCTTCACGCAGTACCAGTACGGTGGAAACACCGGTGCCGACGGTATCGGGTTCTACCTGGTGGACGGCTCGGCCAACCTCACTTCGGCGGGCGGCTTCGGTGGCTCGCTCGGCTACGCGCAGCACAATGGCGCTCCGGGCGTGGTCGACGGATACCTCGGCGTCGGCCTCGACGCGTATGGCAATTACACCAACGACAGCGAGCAGCGCGGGACCGGGTGCCAGCCGCCGGACGTGTCGCCGGTCGTCGTCCAGCCGCTGCTCACGCCGAACGCGGTTGGTCTGCGCGGTCCGGGCAACGGCCAGAACGGGTACTGCTACCTGGCCGCGTCCATCACGCCCGACGCGTCGGCGCCCAGCAAATTCAGGTCGACCCTGCCCGGGAGCCTGCGGTCGGCCGGCACGAGCCCGGCGGCGGCGGCGCGCACGGTGCGGGTCACCGTGACCCCGGACGAGTTCCCCACGGTGACCGTGGAAATCGACTTCAGAGACGGTGCCGGTTTCCAGACCGTGTTCGCCCACCAGATGACGACCGCGGCGCCGCCCACCTATAAGTTCGGGCTGTCCGCGTCGACCGGCTTCTACAACGACGTCCACCTGATCGGTGACATGAGTGCGTCGTCGTTGGTCCCGCTCGACGAGTTGAACCTGGTCAAGACCGTCGTGAATCAGCAGTCCAGCTACCAGGTCGGCGACACGGTCCACTACCAGTTCCTGGTCACGAACACCGGAACCGACCCGCTGAACACGGTCTCGGTCGACGACCCGTCGGTGTCGAACATCTCCTGCCCCTCCACGACGCTCGGCACAGCGGGATCGGCCACCGCGTCCATGGTGTGTACGGGCAGCCACGTGGTCACCGCGGCGGACGCGTTGGCCGGGCCGACATACACGAACACCGCGCAGGCCACAGCGACATCGGCTGTCAGCGCGGAGCCGCTGACCTCGAACCAGTCCTCGGCCCAGGTCGACGTGACGAGCGCGCAGTTGCAGCTGTCGAAGTCGGCTTCACCGACGACGGTGCACCGCGGCGACAAGGTCGGCTACACGCTGACCGTGACCAACAACAGCACCTTCGCCCTGAACCCGGCCACCGCGAGCGATGACCTGAGCGGCGTGCTGAGCGGCGCGACGTACGACAACGACGTCCAAGCGAGCAGCGGATCCGCCACGGTCACCGGCTCGACGCTTGCCTGATCGGGGCCGCTGGCCGCGGGAGCTTCGGCGACCATCACGTATTCGGTCACCGCCGATGAACCGCCAGGTGCGCAGCCGGTCACACTGGCCAATGCGTTCTCCTCCACGATTCTGGGGTCGACTTGCGTTCCGGCCGGTGGGGGAACAGCTACCGCGCTGCCTTGTACGACGAACGTGACGGTGCAGCCGACCGGGCAGCTGACGGTGACGAAGTCCGCGAACCCGACGACGGTGACCGCCGCCGGCCAGCACGTGGTCTACAGCTTCGAGGTGTCCAACCCCGGGCATGTCACCATCACCGACCTCGGGGTGACCGACACGGCGTTCTCCGGCACCGGTTCCACGCCGGTGATCACTTGTCCGGTGACGACGTTGGCGCCGGGCGGGTCGACGACCTGCACCGCTTCGTACATCGTCACGCAGGCGGATGTCGATGCTGGTCAGATCGCGAATACCGCGGTGGCGCACGGATCCTCGCCGACCGGGGACGCGGTGGACAGTCCGCCGTCGTCCGCGACGGTGACGGCCAAGCACACGCCGTCGTTGACGGTGTCGAAGTCGGCGACGCCGGCGACGGTGAACGACGCCGGCGATGTGATCTCGTAGTCCTTCGAGGTCGTCAACACCGGCAACGTGACTCTGACCGGCGTGACCGTGACGGACTCGATGACCCCGCGTGCCGGTCTGAACCTGGCGGTGACCTGCCCGGCCGACATCTTGGTCCCGGGTGCCCGGATGACGTGCACCAGCGCCCCGTACACCGTCACCGAGGCCGACATCCGGGCCGGTTCGATCGGCGACCAGGCGGTGGTCGTCGGGCGCGCGCCGACGCCGCCTGGCGGGAGTGTCGAGGCCCACAGCAACCGTCTGGTCCTGCCGGTCCGGGCCACACTCCCGGGCACCGGCGCCACGCACCTGCTCGACCAGGCCGAAGCGGCCTGCGCCGCCGTCGTCCTCGGCCTGGCGATGATCGCCGCGGCCCGCCGACGCCACGCGGGACGGGCCGGCTGAGCCTGGAGCCCTTAGGCGGGGGGCGGGGAAACCCAAGCAATGAGCGGTGCCGGCTGACGCGCGCCTCAGCCGGCACCGACAGCGCTGTCAGGAGATTGCCATAAGGAATATCAGCAGACTGACGCCGTCGGCGGCGTGCGCAGGACGCGATCGCCGAGATCCACTATCTGGCTACCCAGCCGAGGACGTATCACTGGGTGCTGGAGGCCCAGCTGAATGGTCATGGCCACCTTGCCTGGGCTCGGTTGGCGTCCCGGTGACTTGGGCCAACACCCCTTTGCCGAGCACAGCGCATTGAGAAGCAGCCGAAACAAACGGCAGGGCAAGGGTCGACCAGCTGATCCGCGGCTCCGGATTCACCTCGCGCAGCGCCGTGACCCTGGCGCAGCGCCGTGACCCCTCGCGCAGCGTGAGTATCCCAACGTCCATCTCGCGCCGAGGACCGGGCCAACAACACCAGCCAAGCAAGTACTTGAAGGAAGATCAGTTACAGCAGTCGCAGAGCAGTGACTACCGATCTAGGTGCAGATCGCCCACATCGAATTCGCTGCCCGAGGAATCATGATCGCGGCGAGCCGTTGCTGTTATCACATATATTTGCTAACGTCCCCTCGCGCGGCGTGCCGGAGCTCACGACTTCCGGTGGCGCGCTGTTTGCCCGCACCACGGTCATCCGCAACCGAGGGAGTTGGACATGCGTTGTATACATTTCATCGGGGGCCGCGGAGTGCTGATTGGCCTCGCAGCCATCGCACTCACCGTGGCTGGTTGCAGTAGCGGCAAGTCGTCAGTCCCGACCGCTTCGACGGGGGGTGGCGCCGCTGCACTCGCCGCGGCGAAGGCGGCGATCGCCCCGTACACCGGGCATCCGAGCGCTTTCCCGGGGACTGCGAAGTTGGCCTCGCTGCCGAAGGCGGGCAGCACCTTCGCCTTCATGCAGTGCTCGTCCCCGGTCTGCTCGATCTTCGCCGAGTTGCTGGCCGCGCCGACCCAGAAGCTGGGCGTCAAGCTCGTGAACATCAACTCGGGCTCGTCGTCGACGACAGCGCAGGCCGCGGCCGCCAGCATCCTGGCGCTCGACCCGGCCGCCGTGCTCGTCGCCGCTTCGAATCCGCAGATCTACGGTGGCTACCTGAAGCAGATGGCTGACGCCGGTTCGGTCATCGCCGGCGGCGGGACTGTCGGCGGTAAGCCGTACGGCGTCCAGGACGCGGTCGGCGGCGAACACAGCGACGCCCTGGCCGGATCGCTGATGGCCGACTGGGTGACGGTGAACAAGGGGCCGGGCGCGAACGTGGTGTTCTTCGGGACGCCCGAACTCACTTTCTCCCCCGTCATGCAGGACGGCTTCGCCAAGGAGCTGTCGAAGAACTGCCCGAGCTGCAGGGTCGGATTCCAGCAGCTGTCGGTCACGACCTTCGGCACGACCGCGCCCAGCCAGGTGATCAGCTACTTGCAGTCCCACCCGAGCACCGACACGGTGGTGTTCGCGTCGATGGAGGGCGCCACCGGCTTGGCCGCCGCGCTGCGCAACGCGCACCTCAGTCCGGCCACACTCGGCTTCGCCCCCACCGCCAGCAATTTGCAGGACATCGCGCAGGGCGGCCTCACGGCGGGACTCGCTCTGGACTTCAACGTGCAGATATGGGCGCAGGTCAATCTGGCGGCGCGGTTGATCGCCAAGCAGACCACTCCGGAATCCGACCTCGAGCCGGACATGCAGTTCCTCTCCAAGAGCGATCTCGCCGGTGTCGACGTGTCCCACGGCTGGACCGGCTACCCCGATGTCGCCCAGCGGTACGCCGCGCTGTGGGGGCTGTCCGGGTGATCGAGGACCACGCGGCGAGCACCTCGCCGGTCCGGCCTGCCTCAGGCCGGACGCTCCTGCGGGTATCGCACCTTTCGAAGTCGTTCACCGCCACGAAGGCCCTGAACGATGTCTCGCTCGAAGTCGCGGCCGGCGAGGTACTCGCCATCGTGGGCCAGAACGGCTCCGGCAAGTCGACCCTGGTCAAGCTGCTCGCGGGCATCCATCAGCCCGACCCTGGCGGGGTCATCGAGGTGAGCGACGGATCGGGGCGGCTGGTCCCGCTCGGGCAGGAAGGGCACCGGCTGCACTTCATCCATCAGGACCTCGGGCTGCTGCCGATGCTCAGCACGACCGAGAACCTCGATCTCGGCCGTCCGCTCGGGACCCGGTGGATCCTGCCGGCCCGGCGCGGTGCGGAGCACGCTCGAGCCGCCGAACTCACCCGGCATTTCGGTGCCGCGATCGACGTCCGCGCGCCGGTGGCCCGCCTCTCCTCCGCGGAGCGGGCCATCGTGGCCATCGCCAGGGCGCTGGACGGATGGCGGCATCCGGAGAACGTGCTCGTCCTTGACGAGCCGACCACCGCCTTCCACCGCGACGAGGTGGGACGCCTGTTCGACGCGGTCCGACGGGTCGTGGCGCTCGGCGCCGGTGTCATCTTCATCTCCCACCGGCTCGACGAGGTCCGCGCGCTCGCCGACCGGGTCGTCGTCCTGCGCGACGGCCGCCACGTCGCCGAGGCGCCGGCGGGTCACCTCGACGACGCCGCGCTGGTCCGCGCGATCGTCGGCACCGACGTCCGCACCGACGTCCGCACCGACGTCCGCACCGCCGTCCGCACCGCCGTCCGCACCACCGGGCCGGCCGGATCAGCGGCCGGACCGGTGGTCCTCGCGGTCGACGGCCTGGGCGGCGAGCACGTGCACGACGTCACCTTCAGCTTGCGGGCCGGTGAGGTCGCCGGTGTCTCCGGGGTGCTCGGTTCCGGCCGCGAACACCTGAACTCGCTGATCTTCGGGGTCGACCGGCCGAGCCGCGGCCGAATCACGCTTGGCAACGACCGCATCCGCACAGGCGACGTGACGGCTGCCATCGAACAAGGTGTGGCCTTCGTGCCGGCCGATCGCCATCGGCTGGGCGCGGTGCTGCCGATGAGCGCGCGCGAGAACCTCACGTTGCCCAGGCTGCGCGGCGTCCGCCGCCGGCTGGGCGCCATCGACCGGCGCGACGAGGCGGCCGTCACGCGCCGCTGGATCGGGGAGGTCGACTTGCGGCCTGCTCTGCCGGACCGGCCGCTGGCGACGTTCAGCGGCGGCAACCAACAGAAGATCGTCCTGGCGAAATGGCTGCGGACCAACCCCCGACTGCTCCTGCTCGACGAGCCGACCCAAGGCGTCGACGTCGGGGCGAAGGCCGCCATCTACCAGCTCGTCCAGCGGGCCGCAGCGCAGGGAACCGCGGTGCTCGTCGCCTCCTCCGACGCCAAGGAACTCACGTCCCTGTGCGACCGGGTGCTGCTTATGGACCAGGGCCGGGTGGTCGGCGAGCTCAGCGGTGAGGCGCTCACCGAGACAGCACTGATCCACGCCGCGCTCGCGACCGGGGTTTCCGGCCAAGCCGCTGATTCCACGCCCGAAGGAGGTACCGCTTCATGACAACCGCCGCTCCGCGACGATTCGAGCCCGTCGCCCCTGATCCCGATCCGGCACGCCGGCCGCTTTTCGTCCGCATCCGCCGCTCGACATCGGTCCGCGACATCAGCGCGGTCTACCTGTTCGCCGCTCTGTTCGTCATCTTCGCGCTGTGGGAACCGGACACCTTCCTCACCCTGCGGACCTGGCAGGTCCTGCTGGACAACCAGGCGATCATCGGTCTGGTCGCGCTCGGGCTCGTCGTCTCGCTGTCGGCGGGGGTGGTCGACCTCGCCGTCGGCTCCGAAGCGGGGTTCGGCGGCATCGTCGTGGCCTGGCTCCTGGCCAGGCACGGCGTGCCGATCCCGCTGGCCATTCTGCTCAGCCTGCTCGCCGGTGCGCTCGTCGGAGTCGTCGTGGCCCTGCTGATCGTCCGAGCGCGGATCATCTCGCTGATCGCCACCCTGGCCATGAGCTCCATCCTGATCGCCGTGATCGACTGGATCTCCGGCAGCCAGCAGATCCTCGACCTCGGCCAGCCGTTCCAGAAGATCGCCACCGACGAGCTGTTCGGCCTGGCCTACCCGGTGTACATCCTCGCCCTCGTCGCCCTGGTCGTGTGGTACTTCCTCGAACGCACCGCACTGGGCCGCCGCATCCGCGCCACCGGCGGGAACCTCGAAGCGGCCCGGCTGGCGGGGGTGCGGACCTCACGGATCATCGTCACGTCCACCGTCGCCTGCGGCGTGATCACCGCCGGAGCCGGCGTGCTCGCCAGCTCCCAGCTGGCCACGGGCGATCCGACGATCGCGCAGTCGTATCTGCTTCCCGCCTTCGCCGCGGCCTTCCTGGGCTCCACCCAGTTCCACGGTGGTCGCTTCAACGTCGCCGGCACCCTGCTCGCAGTACTCGTACTCGCGGTCGGGGTCACGGGACTCCAGCTTGCCGGGGCACCCATCTGGCTACCGGATCTGTTCAACGGTATCGCGCTGCTGGCCGCCGTCGGCTTCGCGCAGTTCCAAAAACGGCCGACCACGCGTACGGCCGCGATCCGGCGCATCCTGAGGCCGCGCGACGGCCTCGATCAGGAGGCTGTCACGAAGCCGAGCGCCCAGGCCAGGGCGTAGTCGTGGGCGCGGTGGTGGCCGCCGGCTGCCCGTTCCCGATCCGCCACTCGCCGGTCGTGCTCTGCACGCTGTTGACGGCGAACTGCCCGCCGGCCAAGCACCGGCACGGCGCCTCAGCAGGGCTTCGGGCCATGTGGGTGAGGACACCGCCGCCGCAGCGAAGGTCATCTCATCGCTGTTTGCCCGATCGCTCGGCGGCACGTTGTAGTAGGGGAGTGACCCGGTAGTCGAGCAGCTCGCGCATGACCAGCGCGGTGTTCGACCGTTCCACGCCGGGGATGCCGAGGATCTGGCCCGCGATGCGGTACAGGTCGTCGGCGTCGGTGGCCACGACGTGGATCAGCAGGTCGGCTTCCCCCGACAGGCCGTGGACTTGCAGCACCTCGGGGACGGCGGCGAGGGCCGCGGCGACCTCGTCGAGTCGACGCTGGACGACGCGGGTGGTGATGAAGGCCGTCAGCGGATAGCCGAGTGCGGCCGGGCTGATGCGGCGTTCGAACGAGCCCACGGTCTGGGAGGTCTCCAGCGCGGTCAGGCGGGCCTGCACAGTGTTGCGGCTGAGGCCGGCTATTTCGGCGAGGGCGACGGACGTGGCTCTGGGGTGGGCATTCAAGGCGAGGAGCAGCCGGGCGTCGGCGGCGGTGATCCGGGCGGGGTTGGGCATCGTGCACACTTCCTCACGGCTTGAAGCGGCAGTTTGGGCATCCTGCACTGTTATAACACAGGTCCTTGCACGCATCACGACGTAATGGTGTGCTGTGGGGCGACAGCAGCCGGTCGGATGTCCTCGAAGCACGATCCGGTGCTGGTCCCCGTCCACCGCCCGTCCCGCTGCCGGACGGGCCGTGAGGAGAGGTGTGTCCGCGCATGACGATCGCCCCGATCCGTGCCATGCATTCCGCAGAGCAGTCCGCAGAGGAGTCCACCGTGGAGCCACGACCGGCGGATGACGCCGTTTTCGCGACCCGGCGCGACATCGAGGGCCGCCTTTTGTGGCTCTCCACCGCGATCGTGCATCACGCCAACCGGGTACGGCCCAACGCGTCCGGGATCAAGGTGGGCGGCCATCAGGCCTCGTCCGCGTCGATGGTGTCGATCATGACCGCGCTGTGGTTCGGCCGGCTCCGGGCTGAGGACCGGGTGTCGGTCAAGCCGCACGCCTCGCCGGTCCTGCACGCGATCAACTTCCTCCAGGGACGTCTGGACGCCGCCCACCTTCCGACGCTGCGCGCGTTCGGCGGACTGCAGAGCTACCCGAGCCGCTCGAAGGATCCCGACCAGGTCGACTACTCCACCGGTTCGGTCGGCATAGGGGCCACCGCGACCGTCTGGGGGGCGATCGCCCGGCGGTACGTCTCCGAAGACGCCGGCCGTCCGGCCGGACGGCAGTACGCGCTGGTCGGTGACGCCGAGCTGGACGAGGGAGCGATCTGGGAGGCCGTGCTGGACCCGCAGGTCGCCGGGCTCGGCGAACTGGTCTGGATCGTCGATCTGAACCGGCAGTCTCTGGACCGTGTCGTGCCCGGGGCCGCTGCGGACCGGTTGCAGCAGATGTTCGCTTCAGCCGGTTGGCAGGTGCTTACCGTCAAGTACGGCGCGCTGCTGGAGGGGTTGTTCGAGCGCGTGGGCGGCGCCGCGCTGCGTGAGCGCCTGGACGCGATGTCCAACCCCGAGTATCAGCGCCTGTTGCGGTGCACCGCCGGCGAGCTGCGTGAGCGGCTGCCCGGGGCGGGCCCGCAGGCCGAAGCGGTCGCTGGGCTGCTCGGTCAGCTCGACGACGCGACCCTGCTGGCGGCCTTGCGCAATCTGGGCGGTCACGACCTGGCCGCACTCGACGGCGCCCTCGCAGCGATCGACGACCGCCGCCCCACGGTGATCTTCGCCTACACGGTCAAGGGCTACGGCCTGCCCACCCAAGGTCATCCGCAGAATCACTCCGCCCTGTTGACGGACGCGCAGTACGACGAGCTGGCAGCGAGCCTGGGCATGGATCCGCGGCATCCCTGGGAGCGGTTCCCCGCCGAAACGGCGGCCGGCCGCTTGTGCGCGCAGACGGCCGCGCGGCTGGAGCGGACGGCCGTCGCCGCCGTCGCCCCGTCGCCGGTGCCTGTGGACATCGGCCGGACCCCGACCGGCAGCGCCACCACCCAGGCCGCCCTCGGCCGGGTCCTGCTGGATCTGACCAGGGCCGCGCCGGAGACGGCGCGCCGCATCGTCACGGTCAGCCCCGACGTCAGCTCGAGCACGAACATGGGCGGCTGGGTGAACAAGGTCGGGGTCTGGGCGCCGTCCGAACGGGTCGACTGGTTCCACGACGACGCCGAGACGGTGCTGCACTGGCGGGAGAAGCCCACCGGCCAGCACATCGAACTCGGCATCGCCGAGACGAACCTGGTCGGCCTGCTCGGCGAGCTCGGCGCGACCTGGAGCCGGTGGGGCCGGCCGCTGCTGCCCATCGGCGTGCTCTACGACCCGTTCGTGCAGCGTGCGCTGGAGCCCTGGTCCTTCGGCATCTACGCCGGCGGCCAGTCCATCCTCGTCGGCACGCCGTCCGGGGTGACCCTCGCCCCCGAAGGGGGAGCCCACCAGTCGATCACCACGCCCTCGCTCGGCATCGAGCAGCCGGGCTGCACGACCTGGGAACCGGCATTCGCGATCGACACCGAATGGACCCTGCTGGCCGCGCTTTCCAGGCTGGGGCGGTCCGACGGCGGATCGGCGTATCTGCGGCTGTCCACCCGGCCGGTCGACCAGTCGCTGGCGATGGTGCCGACCGACCCGGCCGCCCGTGAGCGCCGCCGCCGCCAGGCCGTCGCCGGCGCCTACCTGCTGCATCGCGCCGAAGCTCCGCAGGTCACCATCGTCGCGATGGGTGCGCTGGTCACCGAGGCGGTACAGGCCGCGCAGCGCCTCGCCCAGCAGGGCGTCCCGGCGGACGTCGTCTGCGTCACCAGCCCGGGCCTGCTGTTCCAGGCCCTGCAAGCCCGCCACGGCCAGGGGACCGGTGAGAGTTGGATCCTCGATCAGGCTTTCCCCGCCGACCGCGCCACCCCGATGGTCACCGTCCTGGACGGCCATCCGCACACCCTGGCCTTCCTCGCGGGCATCCACCAGGTCGCCTCACGCACGCTGGGTGTCAGTCGGTTCGGTCAGTCCGGGTCACTCCAGGACGTATACCGTCATCACGGCATCGACACTGACAGCATCATCAGCGCCGCGCTGGATCTCGCCCTGTGAAGGAAGACCTGTCGAGCACCGCCGGTCCTCTGCTCCAGATCCATATCGGCAGTACCCGCCCTACCCGGATCGGGCCGATCTTGAACGAGCCGCACCATCCGAAGCTGCGGAACTACACGCACCAGCACACACGCGACGTCAACATCCCGTTCGCCGCGCAGAAGCTCACCGAGGACAAGCGGGTCGCACCGGACCCCGGTCTGGACCAAGCCGCCGTGCTCATGCTCGACGAGCCGGCGCGGCTGACCGGCCTCCTACGATCCGGATTCCGGCATCAGCTGACACCCGGATTCCGTCACAGCCGCAGCAGACGCTCCGCGTTCTTGTGCGCGATCTGGTGCTTGGTCTCCTCGGAGATGTCGGCGCCCTCGAAGAACGGCAGGGCGCCCTCGTTGCCCACGAAGGGGTAGTCGACCGCGAACACGATGCGCTCGACGGGCACCGTCTCCAAGCAGAACCGGAGCTGAGCCAGACCGAACAGGCCGCTGGGAGCGATGTAGACGTTCTGCTCGAAGTATTCGCGGAAGGAGCGCTCGAGCCCGGTGGCCGCCCGCGGGAGCGCCTCATCGACGCGGTCCAGGTAGAACGGGATCATCTCGCCCCAGTGGCCGAGGATGATCTGCAGATCCGGATAGCGGTCGAACACGCCGGAATGGACCAGGTGCAGGAAGTGCACTGCGGTCTCCTGATGCCAGCCCCAGGCCGCGGTCTGCAGACGTGCGGAGACCACTGGAGAGAGCCCGCCCATGTAGTTGGCGTCGGTGACGGCTCGGGGTGGGACGCCGGGGTGCAGGAAGATCGGCACGTCCAGTGCGGCAGCCTTGGCCAGCACCGGTTCGAAGCGCGGGGCGTCCAGGAACTCGCCGTCGGTACGGCCGAAGATCATGGTGCCGACGAACCCGTGCTCGCTGACGCAGCGGTCGAGTTCGTCGGCGGCGGCCTGGGGAACGGCCGTGGGCAGGGACGCGAAGGCGGCGAACCGGTCCGGGTAGGCGCGGGTCGCGGCGGCGGTTTTGTCGTTCGCCGCGCGCACCAGGCCGGCGGCGACATCGGCCGGCAGCTGCTGCGCCCCGAGACATGAAAGCACCTGCATGCTGATCCCGCCGGCGTCCATGGCGGCGATCCGGCCCTCGGCCAGGTCCGTCAGCGCCTCGGGGGAGGGCGTATAGGGCAGGCCGCTTCCCGGTGCGAAGGCGGCGCCGAAGTCGGGGCTGAGCAGGTTGGCCGCGGGCGCGGCCGCTTTGCTGAGCGCCGGATCGGCGAAGTGCTCCTCCACCGCGATGATCTTCACTGGGGCGCACCTTTCCTTGCTGCGAGATCGCCTCGGGATGGCTGCGAGACGGTGGTCACGAGCGGCCGGCGGCGGGGCCGCCGGCCGTCATCAGTGCCCTGTTGCGATGTAGTCCTGGGTGATCTGCTTGTACTCCAGGAAGTCCTCGATGCTGGCCAGCCCGCCGAGGCGGCCGACGCCGCTGGACTTGTAGCCGCCCTCCTCGAACTCGATCGTCAGGTTCGCCCAGCTGTTGATCGAGACGAGCCCGGCGTCCAGGCGCCGCGCGACGCGCAGCGGCCGGTCGGCGTCGCGCGACCAGACGCAGGCGCTCAGGCCGTACTCGGTGTCGTTGGCCAGTGCGATTGCCTCGTCCTCGGTGGCGAACGTCTGCACCGTCTGGACCGGTCCGAACGTCTCCTCCTGCACGATGGGCAGCGTCGAGTCCGTCACCGCCAGCAGCGTCGGGTGGTAGAACGCCCCGCCGGCCAGAGCCGGGTCGGTGCTGGGCCCGCCACGGACGATGACCTCCGCGCCGGCCGCGATGGCCGCCTGCACAGCGGCGTCGACACGCGCGACCGAGGCGGCGTCGATCAGCGGGCCGATCCGGCTGGCCGGGTCGGCCGCCGGACCGGGGCGCACGTCCTGCAGCCGCTTGGCCAGAGCGGAGATGACGTCCTGCGCGACGCCCTCCTGGACCAGGACACGGCTTCCGGTCATGCAGAACTGGCCGGCGAAGACCGTCGAGGACGCCACCGCCGTGGCCACGGCCGCGTCGAGATCGGCATCGTCGAACACCAGGTGCGGGGTCTTCCCGCCGAGTTCCAGGCCGACCCGCTTGAACAACCCCGCGGCCTGCTGGGCGACCATACGACCGGTCCGGGTGCTGCCGGTGAAGCTGACCACCGGCACGGCGGGGGAGGCCACCAGCAGTCGCGCCACCTCGGACCCGGACTCGACGACGACGTTGACCGCGCCCGCCGGGATCTCCGGGACCGTACTGAGGATCCGGCACATGAGCGCGGCGGTCTGCGCGGCTTGTGCCGGCATCTTCACGACCGCGGTGCACCCGGCGGCCAGCGCCGGAGCCAGGGCCCGGATACACAGGTAAGCCGGGGAGTTCCACGGCACGATCAGCCCGGCGACGCCGACGGGCTGCCGGATCACCATGGCCTGACGCCCGGGCTGGGTGTCGGTGACGCGGCCGTGCGGCTGCACCGCCAAGCCCGCGGCGAAACGCAGGGCGCGAAGGATGAAATGGGCCTCGAAACCGGCCTCGGGCCGCAGCTTGCCGTTCTCCCGGCACAGTGTGTCGACGACCTCGTCCATCCTGGCCGCGTAGGCGTCGGCCAGATGGCTCAGGGCCGCCGCGCGCAGCATCGGGTCCCGGCTCCAGTCCGTGTGGGCGAAACAGCGGGACGCGGCGTCGATCGCCGCCTGCCCCTGCTCGGCGCCGCCGTCCGCGTAATCGCCGATCACCTGTCCGGTAGCCGGGTTCCGGCTGGTGGCGGTGCGCGCGGAGCCGACCCACGCGCCGTCTATCCAATGCTGTACCGAGATGTGCTCGCTCATGACGGCTTCCTTTGATCGCGACGCATCAGGACCGGGACATGGAGATGGATTTCTAGCCCGCGCCGAGCAGAACCTTGATGGGCGCGGGCAAGTCTGCCTGCACGGACCAGGCCCGATCGGTCAGCTCCTCGACCGACGCCCCGTCCCGGCGCGCGGCCAGCAGCGCTTCGGGGTCGAAGGCCGGACCGACGGAGTCGGCGGCGTACTCAGGCCCGTTCATGTACCCGGTGGCCTCATCCGGCTCGGCGAAGTTGTCGATCTGCATCTCGACGAAGTTGCCGTCCGGGTCCTGGTAGTACAGCGAGGTCGTCACGCCGTGCGCGATGCACACGGCCGGTGCGATCCCCTGGTCGCGGAGCAGGACGTAGCGGTCCAGCAGGTCGTCGAGACCGGAGAAGGTGTAGGCGACGTGGTGCATGCACGCGGTGTTCGGGCTCTTGCGCTCCAGCGGCCCGGGCGGATTGAGCAGCGCGATCCGGTGGTGCTCCTCGTCGAAGGTGATGAAGGTGAGTGCGTCGTCCTCATAGACGACGTGGCCGTCCAGGACGGTGCAGTACCAGTCCCGCATGGCGGCCGGCTGGCCGGTCTGGAACACGACGTGCGCGAATTTCGGGGTGGGCATCGTGGTGACCTCCTTCGATGATCTTGGTATCGGGTTCGATGAGCTTGGTATCAGGACGACTGGTAGGCGCTGCGCACCTTGGGCAGCAGCAGGGCGGCAGCCGTAGGATCGGCTATTTCCCCGCGCAGCTTGAGGATGTCGCCGTTACGCCGTTCGGGGGGTACCTGCGCGCCGCGGGCCGCGATCAACGCGTGGAAGTGGCGGTAGTTCTCCCCGAACGACAGCAGGTAGGTGGCCGGCGCGCCGGTGGCCTCGGTCACCGCTGCCACGAGGTCGCGCGCCCGCTGTCCGAAGGTGGCCAGCTCGTCCTCGTTCAGCCCAGTGATCCGCTCGGCGTGGCGCCTGGCCCGCAGGATGAACCAGCCGGGCACGTCGTAGCCGGGCACGATCTCGGCCGCCCACAGTGGGTCGCTGAACACCTGGGCTTCCTCCGGGCCCTGCTCGAGTCGGCACATCAGGCAGTCGCTGATATCGCTGGTCATGTTTCACCTTTCGCAGCGGGACCGGGTTTCGAGGCCGCGGCCCACGTCGCCGCGTTACCGGCCCTGCCAGTGTTATCACATATAGCATGCCATCGGTGGGCGTCCGAAAGCTATACTTGATATCGACTTCAGGTTCGGCCGATGAAGGGATCCCACGTGGCGCCGACGACCGGCCGGGCCGTTCAGCCCATCACATCGCGCTCGGTGGTGGAGCAGTCCACCGACGAGCTGCGCCGCGCGATCCTGGCCGGCACCCTGGCCCCGGGCTCCGAGTACTCCCTGCGCGAGCTGGCCGGGATGCTGGCCGTCAGTTTCATCCCGATCCGCGAGGCCCTGCGCAGCCTGGAGAGCGAGGGGCTGGTCATCACCCGGCCCGGCCGCAGCGTCCTGATCGCGCCGCTGGACCTGGAGGACCTGCACGGCATCTACCGGCTGCGGCGCGTCGTCGAGCCGGAGATCGCCCGCCGTTCGTGCCTGTTGCTCAGTGACGCCGACCTGGAGCGCCTGCAAGGCCAGGCGGCGGGCTTCGGCGAGGTCGGCCAGGGCATGGAGGACATCTACGACGGCCACCACGACTTCCACCTCGCGCTGCTCTCGCCGGCCGCCAGCACGTGGGACCTGCGGATGTTGATCACACTGTGGCGGGCCGCCGAGCGTTACATCCGGATCGGCTTCGGCCAGCTGGACCCCGACCCGGTCGAGCACGAGCGGCGCGGACGGGCCCACCTGGACCTGGTCGCCGCGTTCCGCACCCGGGAACCCGACGTCGTCGCCGACGCCATCGAGCAGCACCTGGCCCGCAACGAGCAGATCGCCCAGGCCGCCCTGGCCGAGCAGCCCGCTCGGTAACGCCCGGTAACGTCCGGCACCGTCCGGTGGTGCCGGGCGGTTTTCGCCTCTTGCTGTTATCAAATATCATAGCTAGGTTCTGTGCCGCACGCTCCGGTACTTCCTTCCGCGAGAGGACACCAAGACGATGTGCAGCACGGAGTGGACGAGGCGGTACTTCCTGAAGAACGCGGCCGCCGCCGCGGGCGCGGTCGCCGCGGTTCCCGGCGTGGCCTTCGCGGCCCCGCGCAGCACCCCGCCGCAGGCCCGCGTCACCCTGACCAACGTGCGCGTCTTCGACGGCCGGACGGTGGGCGCCCCGACGTCGGTCACCATCGAGAACGGCGTGATCGGGTTCAGCCCGCTGGGCACGCGAACCATCGACGCCAAGGGCGCGGTCCTGCTGCCCGGGCTGATCGACGCCCACGTACACCTGACCGACGTCACCACCTTGCAGCAGCTCACCGCGCATGGCGTGACCACCGCCATGGACATGGCCGGCTGGCCCGCCTCGCACGTCGACTCGCTGCGCCACCAGGCCGGCCTGACCGACATCCGCAGCGCCGGGGTCCCGGCCGCCGAGCCCGGCAGCATCCAGTCCCACCTGCCCGGCTTCCCGGCATCAGCGCTACTGACCAGTCCGCAGCAGGCATTGCCGTTCGTGGCCGCCCGGGTGACCGAGGGCTCGGACTACGTCAAGGTGATCGTGGACGTGCCGGGACTGAGCCCGGACATCATCGAGGCGCTGGCCCGGGCGGCCCACGCCTACGGCAGGGCCCTGATGGCGCACGCCGTCTCGGCGCAGGCCATCGACATCGCGCTGGACGCGGGTGCCGACATGGTCCACCACACCCCGCTGGACGTGGCGCTCGACCCCGGCACGGTGGCGCAGTACAAGGCAGGCGGGCGCGTGTCCGTGCCCACGCTGACGATGATGCAGGGCTTCGCCCAGCTGGGTATCCCCGGCCTGGACTACGCCGCCGCCAGCGGCAGCGTCGTCGCATTGCACCAAGCCGGCGTCACGATCCTGGCCGGTACCGACGCCAACCTCACACCGGGCATCCCGGTCCAGCCGGCCTACGGCGCCAGCCTGCACCAGGAGCTGAAGCTGCTGGTCCAAGCCGGACTGAGCAACGTCGAGGCGCTGCGCGCGGCCACCGTGGTCCCTGCCGCCGCCTTCGGCCTGTACGACCGGGGCGTCATCCGCCCCGGTGCCCGCGCCGACCTGGTCCTGATCGGCGGCGACCCGACCACCGACATCACCGCCACTGGCGACATCCAGCGGGTCTGGGCCGCCGGCGTCGAATATCCGCTCACCGCCTGACCGGTGACAAAGAACAGAGAACAAGGAGAACCTGATGCGTATCGCGAACGTGGACGGAAGACTGGCCCTTGTCCGTGGGGACCGCGCAGTGGACGTCGAGAAGGCCAGCGGCGGGGAGTTCGCCGCCGACCCGCAGGCCGTCTACGCCCACTGGGCACGGTTCCGAGCCTGGGCCGAGGGCGTCGAACTGCCGGACGGCGAGCCCTTCGCCGCCGAGGACCTCGGCTCCCCGGCCCCCGCGCCGGCGCAGGTGTTCGGCATCGGGCTCAACTATCGCGACCACGCGGGGGAATCCGGGTTCGAGGTGCCCGAGGGCCTGCCGCCGGTGTTCACCAAGTTCCGTTCGAGCATCGCCGGGCCGGTCACGCAGGTCCGCGTCCCCGAGGGCGGCAACATCGACTGGGAGGTGGAACTGGTCGTCGTGATCGGCGCCGAGGCCCGGGACGTGCCGCGGGAGCAGGGCTGGGACTACGTGGCCGGCCTGACGGTCGGGCAGGACCTGTCCGACCGCCTCGCCCAGTTCCAGGGGCCGGCGCCGCAGTTCAGCCTGGCCAAGTCGCTGCCGGGATTCGGGCCGATGGGCCCGTGGCTGGTCACCCCGGACGAGTTCAGTGACCCCGACGACCTGGCGCTGCGCTGCTCGCTGAACGGCGAGGAGATGCAGAGCAGCCGCACCAAGGAGCTGATCTTCCCGGTGTCGGCGCTGGTCGCGCGGCTGTCCTCGCTGCTGCCGCTCCACCCCGGTGACGTCATCTTCACCGGGACACCCGCCGGGGTCGGGCTCAGCCGGACCCCGCCGCGCTGGCTGGTCCCCGGTGACGTCCTGGTCAGCGAAGTCGAGGGAATCGGCACGCTGCGGCAGACCTTCGTCGCCTGATATACGTCGGTCCCGGTTCCGCCCGTGCTTGTCGGGCGGGACCGGGACTCATTCGTTGTGCCGTGGTCAGACCCCGCCGCGGACCTGGTCGATCAGCTTGCGGGCGTCCGGCACTCCGGCGCCCTGCCATGCGACGACCTGATCGGGACGCACCAGCACCAGCGGCGCGGTGGACGACGCCGCCAGATCCAGACGGGTCACCGGGACGCCGCAGGTCTCGGCGGCCTGCTCGAAGGCATCGGCCTGCGCCCGGGCGTCCGGCCCGGCCAGCAACGACAGGTCGGGGCCGAGGACGTCGAACAGGGACCGGCCGTCGGACAGCTGACGGTGCGCCAGCCGTCGGCCCACCGCTGCGGTGCCGAGGTCGCCGGGAATGACCGGCGAGCTGTCGATCCGCTGCTCCAGAACCAGCTCCAGCGAGTGGAACTCAGCTGTCTTGGTCTCCTGGATCCGCCGTCCCGCGGCCTCCCGGGCCCGGGCGCCGGCCGCGTCGGCGTCGTCGAGGTTGTCAGCGAGCAGCTCGGTCGACAGGACCCGCATGTTCGCGCTCGCCTCGGCGATCACCCGTTCCTGGATCGGACGGCGCTCGGCCTCGTAGCTGTTCAGCAGCTGCTCTCCGCCCCAGCCGGCCAGTACCGCGGCGATCTTCCAACCCAGATCGACCGCGTCGCCGATACCGGTGTTCAGGCCGTGACCGCCGAACGGCGGGTTCAGGTGCGCGGCGTCGCCGGCCAGGAACACCCGACGATCGCGCATCCGGTCCACGATCTGCATCCGCGCGGTCCACGGGTCGGTGGACAGCACCTCGGCCTCGACCGCGGTCCCGGCCAGGGCGTCGATGATCCGGTGCGCGCTGTTCCGCCCCGCCTCGGCTCCGACACCGAAGGCGATCGCCCACCACGTATCGGTGCGGTCCAGCGGTCCGACCAGCGCGGGGGCATCAGCGTTGACGACCCAGTACTGCACCGCGGGCCCGTGCCCGACGTGCTTCCACAGCTCCCGGCTGCGGAAGACCATGCCGAAGTTGGGCCGCAACGCCTGCCCGCCGACGTAGGCCGAGCCGATCTGCTCGCGCACCACGCTGCGCGGGCCGTCGCAGCCGAGCACGTAGTCCGCGGTGACCTCGAACCGTTCCCCGGCCTCGTTCTCGATCGCGGCCGTGGCCCGCTCCTCGTCCTGATGAACGGCCGCCACGCGAGCGCCGAGCAGCAGCTCGCAAGGTTCGAGCTCGGCAACGTGCGCACGCAGGACCTCCTCCAGCACATACTGCGGAGCCTGCTGCCCGGTCTCGGCGAACCGATCTCCCTGGGTGCTCAGGCCCAGCACGCCGGTGAAGCGTGAGAGCTCCCACCCGCTCAACGACGTGCAGAACACGACGTCCTGCGACCAGGACACCGGCAGCGGGGCCCGCTCACGCAGGCGATCGGCCAGGCCCCAGCGGCGCAGGTGCTCCATCGTGCGCACGTTGAGCGTCTTGCAGCGCGGCCGGGCCGTCGACACCTGGCGCCGAGGCTCCACGACCAGGCAGCCGACGCCGCGGCGGCCCAGCTCCACGGCGGCCGCCAGGCCCACCGGGCCGCCGCCGGCGATCAGGACCGGTACATGAGCGGGGCGGGAGCCGGACATCAGCGCGCGCTTCCACCCTGCTCGGCCCACTGCGCGCACTCCTGGGCGAAGGCCAACTGCCGCAGGTGCAGCGCATGCCCGAGGCGGTGGTGGTCGATGCTGTGGCCGGTGCTCCTCGCGACGCCCGCCTGCACGAACGGCGCGGCGGTGAACAGCGCCGCGAAGCTCGCCACATTGTCCGCGCTGCTGTCCCACAACGCGTCGTGCTCGGCCAGCATGTTGTGCAGCGGGACGCGCACCCGCGGGGCCAGGCCGGGCAACTGCTCGCGCGGCCACGCCGGAGCCTGGATCAGCTCGCGGACCGGTGTCGGCGCGTACGAGGCGTGAGCCTGGACCCGCGCCTGCTCGTTCCAGGTCTGCGCGGGCCCGAACATCACCTTGTCGCGCTCGTCGTAGGGCAGGTCGACGGTCAGATCGGCGGGCAGCGAACCCAACGCCTCAGCCGCGCCGCCCGGCGGGATCACCGAGCCCATGCCGGTCGCCGACACGCCGATCAGACCGAAGCCCGGCTGCGCCGCGGCGACCATCAGCGCGATCATGCCGCCGATCGAGTGACCGACCAGGAACACCCGCACGGCGCCCTCGTACGAGGCGACCTGGCTGATCGCGGCGGACAGCAGTTCGGCGTGGCGGCCGAACGTGTTCTGCTCCGGCGGCAGGGGCGTGCTCCCGCCGTAGCCGGGTCGGTCGAAAGCGATCACCCGGTAGCCGTGCGCGGCGGCGGTGTCCAGGAACGACCCGTCGGCTGAGCCCGCGACGTCGAAGTATCGTGCGGTGTAGGTCCCGCCGTGCAAAGCGACCACCAGCGGCTTCGCCGCGGCCGGGTCCGACCCGGCGGCCAAAGCGGTGATGGTGTGTCCGTCGACCTCGACGGTCAGAGTCTCGCGCCCTGTGGGCATCTTCGAACCTGTCTGTGCGGCCGCCTCCGCGACGAGGCGGCGAAGCTGACGTGGGAGTAGCTCCGGCTCGGCGCCGTCAGCGCGAGCCTAGGCGCTATATGTGATAACAGCAAGGGGGGTGCGGGGTCGGGGCCCGGGCCGGAGCCAGGTCGGAGCCCGGCCCGGCGCGGGATCAGACCGGCGGATTGCCCAGGTCGGTGGCCGCGGCGCGCGCCGTGTTCAGTAGTTCGGCGGCGAGCACGGGCAGCTGGTCCTCGGGAGCCTCGCGGGATGGCATGGCGAGGGCCACGACCAGCGGGAGGGAGTCGCCGGCTCCGAAAACCGGGGCGGCGAGGGACGTCACGCCGGGGATGACGCCGCCGGTGGTGAGCGCGAAGCCGCGATCGAGGACCTCGGCGCGCAGCGCGGCCAGCCGCGCGGTGTCCGGGACGGCGCTGGAGGCGGCGTCCGCCTGCGCGCTGAGCACCGGGGCGGTGAGGGTTTCGGGGAGATGCGCCAGGTAGGCGAGCCCGACCGCCGAGTTCAGCAGCGGCATGGTCGCTCCGACCCGGACGGT
Organism: Catenulispora yoronensis; assembly: GCF_039531695.1. Taxonomy (NCBI): domain Bacteria; kingdom Bacillati; phylum Actinomycetota; class Actinomycetes; order Catenulisporales; family Catenulisporaceae; genus Catenulispora; species Catenulispora yoronensis. The sequence goes on along the minus strand of NZ_BAAAQN010000025.1, from coordinate 12,454 downwards.
GATCGGCAGCGCGTGCGCGCCGTATTCCCAGCGCACGATCACCGGACCGTGGTCGCCCCACACCGCCAGGTTCACGGCGTGCCCGGTGCGCTCCCGCAACTCCGGCAGGTGCTCGGTGACCAGCGAGACCTCGTCCAGTCGGCGCAGCGACTCCACGCCCAGGCGCCGCATCGCCGGCCCCAGGTCGTACAGGCCGGTGGTGGGTGACCGGGCGATCAGCCCGACGCGCGCCAGGCTGACCAGATACCGATGCACCTTGCTGGGCTGCATGCCGCTGGCGGCCGCGACCTGCGTCAGGCTCATCGGCCCGCGGCCCTCCTCCAGCGCGCGCAGCGGCAGCATCGCCAGCTCGACCGACTGGATGCCCTGGCGGGCGTCCGACGACGGCTCGCGCTCGGCCGCGTTGTCCTCGCTCACTGGCGCATCCTACTGTCCGGTGAGGGCGGCCAGTTCTTCGGCGAGAACCCTGACCTCGGCGGCTGACGAGGCGGTGCCGAAGACGTAGAAGTCGGGGCGCACGGCGACCGCCTGGCATCCCAGTTCGGAGAACCACCTCGTGTAGCTCCCTTCGATGTCGTCCACTTCGCGGCCGAAGCTGATGACTCTTACCCCTGCCTCCTGAAGCCGCTCGGCGGTGGTCCGGTCCAGTGCGGCCGCGGCCTGCGGCATGAGCAGTAGATGAAAGCCCGCGCCGACGACCTGATCCAGCAGCGCACGGCACGTTCCGTCGTCGACGACGCCCTGGATCGACAGCCCACCCCGGCCCGGACCGGAGGCGAGTGCGAACAATCCGTCGGCCAGCCCCGGGAAGCGCAATGCCTGAGGGGCCGCGGCGGTCTGCTCCCTGGCGGCCAGCAGCGCACGGTCACGTTCGGCGGCCAGTTCCGGGTCGCGGATGGTCTGCCGGCGTCCCAGTTCGACACCCTTTTCGGTGACGCTGCGTACGTGCGGCTCGCGCTCGCGCTGGTAGGTGGCGAGGATGTCCGGACCGGCCTTGGCCCGCAGGACCAGGTCCAGCTTGAACGCCAGGTTCTGGGCGTCGCGGATGCCAGAACACATACCCTGCCCCAGGAAGGGCGGCATCTGGTGCGCCGCGTCCCCGGCCAGCAGAATCCGGCCCCGGCGCCACTCACGGGCGATCAGAGACCGGAACGTGTAGGTCGCCACCCGGATCAGGTCGGCGTCGTCAGGCTCCAGATATGCCGCGACCCGCCGCCAGACGCGAGCGGGATCCTGCTGCGTCTGGAAGTCCTCCTCGGAATCGAGCATGAAGCTGAACCGGTGGTGGGTGCGGCCGATGGAGATGACCGAGGTGGGACCCGCCGGGTCACCGATCTGCAGGGCCGGCGGGATCGCCACTGGCCGCCGCAGCCGGAAGTCGCAGACCATCCAGGGCTCGGAGAAGCCGTAGTCGTCCAGGTCGATGTCCAGGGCCTGCCGGACGAAGCTGTTGCCGCCGTCGCAGGCCACCAGGTAGTCGGCGGTGAGCTGCTCAGGACCCTGCGTGCCAGCCACCTCAACGGCCACGGCGTGGTCGTCGTACTTCAGCGCGGTCACCGGGCTGGCATGCAGGACGCGCACATTCGGCAGCGAACGACACAGGTCGTCCAGAGCTTTCTCCAAATAGGGCTGGTACATCATGTACCACTCGGCCCAGCCGCTACGCCCCACAGCCGCGAAGTGCTGCTCCAACAGCAGCTCGCCGGAGGCGTTGCGCCACTGGTAGTCCGGCTGTGCACGGAGGTCGGGCAGCAAGGCCTCATCAACGCCCAGAGCTGCCAAGGTGCGCATCGTCTCATCATCGAAACTGGCTGCGCGAGGCAAGTTGTAGAGCCCTGTGTACCGCTCCACCACGGACACGGTATGCCCGGCCCGGCCCAGCAGCGCGGCGGTGACCATGCCCACCGGGCCGTATCCGACCACGATGACGTCCTGCTGCCGCGTCATGCGGACTCCTTCCCGCTCCGCGGCCGGCCCGCGGGCGTCCGCCGCGGCCGCGATCTTCCCTCAGGGCTGCCAGTGCCGTACGGTACGTTTCACTATTGAGGAAGTCAATGAACATTAGTGAATCGGAGAGGGTCATGCGGACGATCGGCCTGGAGGAGCACTTCGTCACTCCCGAACTGGCGGCCTACGGCGCCGGCTCGGCGTCCATCGCCCAGCCGGCCCGCTGGCGCGAGGCGTCGCGTCACCTGCTCGAACTCGGCGAGCAGCGGCTCGCCGCGATGGACGCCGCCGGTCTGGATGTGCAGGTGCTGTCGCTGAACTCGCCCGGCATCCAGGCCGAATCGGACCCGGCCACCGCCGTGACCCGCGCCGCCGCCGTGAACGATCTGCTGGCCACGGCGATCGCCGGGCACCCGGACCGCTTCGCAGGCTTCGCGGCCCTGCCGCTGCAGGACCCGGACGCCGCGGCCCGGGAGTTGGAGCGCGCGGTGACCCAGCTCGGACTGCGCGGCGCGCTCGTCAACGCCCACACCCAGGGCCGCTACCTCGACGATCCGGCACTGCGCGGAGTATGGGAACGCGCCGAGGGTCTGAACGTCCCGCTCTACTTGCACCCGGCCAACGGCGTCGACACCCCGCACGTGATCCAGGGCCACCCCGAACTCGTCGGCCCGATGTGGAGCTGGGGCACCGACACCGCCACCCACGTCCTGCGCCTGATCTTCGGCGGCGTCTTCGACGACTTCCCCCAAGCCAAACTGCTGCTGGGCCACATGGGAGAAGGACTGCCCTACGCACTGTGGCGTCTGGACTCCCGCTGGGACTTCCACAATCACCACGGCATCGAACTGGCCCGGGAGAAGCCGTCCGAGTACTTGCGCCACAACCTCTACATCACCACCAGCGGCGTCTGCTCCGCCGCGCCGCTGCTGTGCGCGCTGCTCGCTCTCGGCCCCGAACACATCCTGTTCGGCACCGACCACCCCTTCGAGGACATGAGCACCGCTACCGAATTCCTGCGGACCGCCCCAGTCAGCGAAGCCGACCGGGCCAAAATCGCGCACCTGAACGCCGAACAGCTGCTCGGACTCTGACAGAGGAATTGGTGGGACGGCAATCGATGCGATGGACCCTCTCCCGTCGCTTCGCCACCCGCGATGATCTCGCCAACGCCGCCTTCGCCGACCGCGGAAACTCCTACGCTTGAGCCGCCGCCCAGGCTCTCGTCGACGAAGATCCCTGGCGCAGCTTCGCCTCGGCTGCATCCAGGCCATTTCCGCCATGCAGGTCGCCGTGCCGAGCTGTACGACGAAGCCCTCGAACTCATCGTCCGCGGCAAGACCACCGGCCACCTGCGCGAAGACTCCATCCACCGCGACCTGCCCATCACATCCTGCTGATGGCCAACGCCGGCGTCATCAACGGCGGACGGCGGACGGCGGACGGCAAAGCGTAAGTGTGAACGTTAACTCGTGATGGATTTTCTGCCTCATCTCGACTGCGTCAAGCGGCGCTGGGCGTGAAGCGCCATCGCCTCGAAGGGTCGCGCCGGGGGAGCGGCACACGGGGCCCGCAGGGGCGCCGATCCGGCGGGGAGTCCGCTGATCTGGCCACCATCTACGAGTGTTGTCGATATCCGGTATGGCATTGCCCATGCCGGATACCGCAGTGCAAGGGGCGGGGCGGCCGGGCCGGGAGGCGGGCCTGCCTGCGGGCGCCACCTCCCGCGGCGATGGGCCTGCTTGACAGGATCCTTACTCCGTACTCTACTCAACATGCGGCGTGTGCGAACGTTCACATTTCGGTAGTCCGGGCAGTGCCGCGGGGCGGTGTCCGTCGCATCTCGACGTCGCGTAGACGGCAGGACATCGGTGTCCGCAGCGTCCAGGAGGATTCATGTCACGAAGGCATCTCCGCTCCAAAACCTCGATCGGCGCCTTGGCACTGGCAGTCACTGCCGCAGCCGTTATGGGTGCCGCGCCGAGGGCGGCCGACGCAGCGGTTCCCGCCTCGGCGGCGACGGCCTGCCCGTGGGTGGGCTCGACCGCGCCGATCCCCACCCGCGTCAGCCAGCTGATCGCCCGTATGACCGTGGCTCAGGAGGTCACGCTTGCCACCGGCGCTTCGGGCTCGAGCTATGTCGGGTTGACCCCCGCCATCGGAGCCCTGTGCATTCCGGCGCTCAACCTCGAGGACGGTCCCGCCGGCGTCGCCGACGGGATGACCGGGGTGACGCAGCTTCCCGCCCCCGTGGCGGCGGCCTCCACGTGGGACACCGCCGCGCTGGGACGGTATGGGCAGGTCATCGGTGCCGAGGAGGCGTCGAAGGGTGCGACGGTCGATCTCGGGCCGACCATCAACATCGTGCGCGATCCGCGCTGGGGCCGGGCCTTCGAGTCGATCGGCGAGGATCCCTATCTGAACGGGGTGCTCGGGGCCGCCGACATCCGGGGAGTGCAGTCCACCGGGGTGATGGCGCAGGTCAAGCATCTGGCCGTCTACAACCAGGAGACCAATCGCAACACGCCCTCCGACAACGCGATCGTCGACGCGCGCACGCTGCAGGAGATCTACCTGCCCGCGTTCTCGCAGTCGATCGGCGCGGGCGCAGCGTCGTCGGTGATGTGCTCCTACACCACCATCAACGGCACCTACGCCTGCCAGAACCCGACGATCCTCAACGGCTTCTTGCACACCCAGTCCGGCTACAACGGCTTCGTCACCTCCGACTGGGGCGCGACGCACGCGACCGCCGCGTCGGAGAATGCGGGGCTCGACCAGGACATGCCCGGCGACGACGGCTTCTACGGCAGCGCTCTGATCGCGGCTGTGAACAACGGCCAGGTCTCCAAAGCCACGCTGGACGCCTCGACGGCCCGGATCCTGACCCAGATGTTCGCCTTCGGCGTCTTCGACAAGCCGACGCAGGGCTCGCCCGCCCAGACCGCGACCTCCGCCGCCCACGTGACCACCGCCCGCCAGGTCGCCGAGGAGGGCACGGTCCTGCTGAAGAACTCCGGCGCCCTGCTCCCGCTGACGTCCTCGACGCACTCGATCGCAGTCATCGGCGCCGAGGCCTCGACTGGCGTGCTGAGCGCGGGCGGCGGCAGCGCGGGGGTCAACTCCGACAGCACCGTCACGCCGCTGGACGGCATCACGTCCCGTGCGGGCAGCGGCGTGACGGTGACGTACAACAGCGGCTCGTCGACCAGCTCGGCGGCGTCGACCGCCGCTGCCGCAAATGTCGCGGTGGTGTTCGTCGGCAAGATCGAGTACGAAGGTGGTGACCTGTCGAGTATCGACCTGTCGAGCGCCGACAACGCGCTGATCTCGGCCGTCGCGGCCGCCAATCCGCACACGGTCGTGGTCCTGAACACCGGTTCGGCGGTCGCGATGCCGTGGCTGTCCTCGGTGGCGGGTGTCTTCGAGGCATGGTATCCCGGGCAGGAGGACGGCAACGCGATCGCCGCGCTGCTGTTCGGCGACGTCAACCCGTCCGGCCACCTGCCGGTGACCTTCCCGACGTCCCTGTCGCAGGTTCCTGCGAACACCGCGGCGCAGTGGCCGGGCACCGGGGGCACCGTTCAGTACTCGGAGGGCCTTGACGTCGGGTACCGCTCGTACGACGCGCGCGGCCAGACGCCGCTGTTTCCCTTCGGGTTCGGCCTGTCGTACACCTCGTTCGCGTTCAGCAACCTGAGTGTCAGTGCCCTGACCAAGGGCGGCTCGGCCACGGTGACCGCGACGGTGACGAACACCGGCACCCGGGCTGGCGCCGACGTCGCGCAGCTCTACGTTGCCGATCCGGCCTCGTCCGGTGAGCCGCCCAAGCAGCTGCAGGGCTTCGCTCGGGTCGATCTCGCGGCCGGCGCCAGCACTACGGTCTCGTTCCCGCTGACGCAGACCAGTCTCCAGCACTGGAACACCGCCACCTCGGGCTGGACCACCGATGCCGGCGCCTACGGCATCCGCGTCGGCGACTCGGTCTTGAACCTGCCCCTGTCGGGCACGCTGACCGTGACCGCGAGCCAGATCGGCCGGCCGGTCACCGTCACCAACCCCGGCCCGCAGGAGGGCGTCGCCGGCCGCGCGGTCTCCCTCGCTGTGGCGGCCCAGGACTCGACCAGCGGTCAGACGCCGACGTTCACCGCGACCGGGCTCCCCGCCGGGGTGAGCATCTCCGGCACCGGCACGATCAGCGGCACCCCGACCGCCGCCGGCACGACGACCGTCACCGTCACCGCGACGGACGCCATCGGCGCCTTCGCCCAGACCTCGTTCCTGTGGACCGTGACCGCGTCCGGTACCGGCCTGCCCACCACGCCGCTGGTCGGACAATCGGGACTGTGTCTGGACCTGTCGGCGGCCGACAACACCAACGGCACCAAGGTCGACGTCTACCCCTGCAACGGCACCAGCGCGCAGCTGTGGACCGAGCTGTCCGACGGAACCGTGCGCACCGGCGGCAAGTGCCTGGACGCCGTCTCGGGAGGCACCGCCAACGGAACATTGGTGAGTCTCTACGACTGCAACGGCACCGGCGCCCAGATCTGGCAGCCCGGCGCGAACGGCTCACTGGTCAATCCGCAGTCCGGCAGGTGTCTGGACGATCCGGGCGGGTCGACGACCGCGGGCACCCAGGTCGACCTCTGGGACTGCAACGGCGGGGCCAACCAGTCCTGGCTGGCGCCGACGGGCACCGGCACCGGCACCGGAAGCGCAGGACAGATCACCGGCATCGCCGGACTGTGCGTCGACGTCCGGTCGAGCTCCACCGCCGACGGGACACCGGTGCAGATCTACACCTGCAACGGTACCGGCGCCCAGCAGTGGACCGTCGCCGCCGGCGGGACGCTCCAGGCACTGGGCAAGTGCCTGGACGTGACCTCCGCCGGGACCGCCAACGGCACGCTCGTCCAGCTGTGGACGTGCAACGGCAGCGGCGCCCAGCAGTGGGCGTACAACACCGCGACCAAGGGGCTGAAGAACCCGGCATCCGGCCGATGCCTGGACGACCCGGCCGGCACCACCACCCTCGGCACCCAGCTGCAGATCTACGACTGCAACGGCACCGCCGCGCAACAGTGGAAGCTGCCGTAGGACCCGGACCAGCCACTCTCATTGCGGCACCGCGCCCACTGGCCGTCGCCCGGCGCCCGGAACCCTCGGGCCCGGGCGCCGGCCCCGAGCACAAGCCACCTGTGACCTGTCAGATCTGAGGAGCAGCCGATGTCCAGCCGATGGCGAGCCCTGCTCGCGATAGGAGCCCTGACCGCCGGGGCGAGCCAATGGAGCGGCGCGTCCGCGGCGCCGGCCGCGACGCCACCGGGCCAGGTGATCGACGGCCAAGCCCGCTTCGAGGTCCTGACCCCGACCCTGATCCGCCTCGAATACGCCGGGGACGGGAAGTTTCAGGATCTTGCCACGGTCAACGCGGTGAACCGCACTCTGCCCGCACCGTCCTACACCACCGACGTGACCTCCGACGGCTACCGGGAGATCCACACCGCCAACCTGCTCCTGCGCTACCGCCAGGGCTCCGGACCGTTCTCGTCGGCGAACCTGTCGGTCCAGCTGACCGTCGCGGGCCAGGCGCAGACGGCGCACCCGTCGTTCGTCGGCGGGGCGACGTGTCTGTTCGGCGCGCTGTGCGAGGCGGAGAACGCGACACCGGCCGGCGGCGCGAGCCAGGCGTCCGACCACGCTGGCTACACCGGCAGCGGCTTTGTTGCCGGGATCGAACAGACCGGCGCCGGCATCACCGCGCAGGTGAGTGCGGTGCCGTCGGCCGGGACGTATCCGCTGACCATCCGCTATGCCAACGCGCAGGGCGGCGACAACCAGACCACGACTCGAACCCTCAGCACCGTGATCAACGGCCAGGCCGGGCCGCGGTTCTCGCTGCCGCCCACCGCGAACTGGGACACCTGGGCCACCGCGACCGTGAACGTCCCGCTGAATGCGGGAACAGACACCGTGCAGATCCAGCAGGCAGGCTCCGACAGCGGCCACGTCAACATCGACAGCTTCGCCCTCACCGCTGCGGGTGCCTCCTACCCGTCTCCCACGCAGGCAGCCGGGGAGAGCACGCCCTACGGCTCAGGGCCCAGCGATGTGCTGGGCGGCTGGTATCGCGGCCTGGACAATCCGGCCGCGCTGCCGGTCCCGCTGCACCCGGGGATCCTGGACAAGAGCGGCTGGTACCTGCTCGACGACACGCAGACCGCCCTGCTCAACGCCGACGGCACGATCACGCAGCGCCCCGGGCACGCCGGGCAGGCGTATCAGGACGGGTACTTCTTCGGCTACGGGCACGACTACAAGCAGGGGCTGTCCGATCTCCACGCGCTGACGGGGCCGGCCGACCTGCTGCCGAAGTCGGCGTTCGGGGTCTGGTACTCCCGCTACTACCCGTACACCACGGCGGACTACGAGAACACGATCCTGCCCACCTTCCGCAGCCAGAAGACCCCTCTGGACTGGCTGGTGGTCGACACCGACTTCAAGGCGCCGAGCACCTGGGACGGCTGGAACTGGAACTCCTCGCTGTTCCCCGACCCCACCGGCTTCATGAACTGGACCAAACAGCAGCAGCTGGCGGTGACGCTCAACATCCACCCGAGCATCTCCGATGCCGACCCCAAGTTCGCCGCCACGAACGCCACGGCCGGCGGCCTGATCGCCGACGGCACCAACCAACACGTGTGGGACTGGAGCATCCCCAGCCAGCTCAAGTCGTACCTCGACCTGCACCAGCCGTTCGAGCAGCAGGGCGTGCGCGCCTGGTGGCTGGACTGGTGCTGCGACAACAGCCGCGCCTCGGCCCCCGGCATCACCCCCGACGCCTTCATCAACGCCGCCTACGCAGCCGACGGCAACAGCAAGGGCCTGCGAGGCTTCGCGTTCTCCCGGATGGGCGCCTCCTACCAGAACTACGGCGGCGCCTACCCCGCCGGGCCGTGGGCCGAACACCGCAGCACCCTGCAGTTCACCGGCGACACCCCGGCCACCTGGGACATGCTGAAATTCGAGTCCGGGTTCACCCAGGCCGAGGGCGCGATCGGCCTGCCCTACGTCAGCGACGACATCGGCAGCTACCACGGCGGCCACCTGGCTGACGATATGTACGTGCGCTGGGTACAGCTCGGCGCGTTCCAGCCGATCGAGCGCCTGCACTCCGACCACGGCGACCGCCTGCCGTGGAACTACGACGACGCCGCGCGCATCCCGGCAGAACAGTTCCTCAACCTGCGCGAAGCCCTCGTCCCGTACACCTACACGCTGGCCAAGCAGGCCCAGGACACCGGCGTGCCGATGCTGCGCTCGCTCTACCTGAACTACCCGGAGAGCCCGGAGGCGTACACGTACTCCAACGAGTACCTCTACGGCGACAACGTCCTGGTCTCCCCGATCACCTCGGCGAACGACGCCAACGGCAACGGCTCGGTCACCACCTGGTTCCCGCCGGGCACGTGGACCGACTACTTCACCGGCAAGACCTACACCGGCCCGAGCACGGCCACCATCACCGACGGCCTGAACGCGATGCCGGTCTTCCTGCGCAGCGGCGGCATCATGACCACGCGCACCAACTACGTCGACAACGCCCAGGCCCCCCTCAACCAGCTGACCGTCAACGCCGCAGCCGGCGCCGACGGAACGTTCAACCTCTACGAGGACGCCGGCGAAGGCCTCCAGTACCAGCAGGGCCAGTCCTCGACGACCACGCTCGGCTGGAACGACTCCGCCCATGCGCTGACCATCGGCGCGGCGGCCGGAACCTATCCCGGCGCGATCACATCACGCACCTACACGCTCAAACTGTCGAACGCCTCCGCGGCCTCCGCGGTGACCGTCGACGGCCAGCAGCTGCCGGCGTCGTCGTACTCGTACAACACGGCGTCGCGCACTTTGACCGTCACGACGGCCGCCCTGGCCACAGCCACTGCGCACACAGTGAGCCTCACGCCGGGCGCCACTGCCGCCGTCGGCCCGATCACTGGGAACGCATCGAAGTGCGTCGACGTCCGGGCCTCCGCCACCGCGAACGGCACCGCCGTCCAGCTCTACGCCTGCAACGCCACCGCAGCTCAGCAGTGGACGGCCATCGGCGACGGCTCGCTGCGAGCGCTCGGCAAGTGCATGGACGTCGCCGGCGGAGCCACCGCCAACGGCACACTCGTCCAGCTCTGGGACTGCAACGGCACCGGAGCTCAGCAATGGGTCCCCCAGCCCGACGGAACCGTGCGCAACCCCCAGTCCGGCCGCTGCCTCGACGACCCCAACGCCAACCCGGCAGACGGCACCCAACTCCAGATCTGGGACTGCAACACCACCGCAGCCCAGAAATGGAAACTTCCCTGATCGCGTGCGACAAGCGCTTCAGCGTTCTGATGCGCCTCTCCGGAATCAACGACGGCCTGTCCCACGGCCGTGCCCGACCGGGTTCACATACCCGGTGATCCCCTTCGGCCCAGAACACCGGACCGGAGGAAAGCCCGATCGGCATTCCTCCGGTCCGGTCCCCGCTCCACTCGTCCGAATCCCGTCAACGAATGGAGTCGCAATGAGATCAGCCAAGCGAGGGGCACCCCCCTGCCCACGGACTGGCAAGGCCGCGCGGCTCACAGTGGTGGGCGCCGTGCTGCGCGCCACGGCTTCATGACCGCAGTGGCACCTGGCGCACAGGCAGCGACCCTGATGTCGAACGGCGGGATGGCCCAGGTCACCCGCCGCTCGCCGTTCCACGACCACCAGGTCCCTGGGCAGCCTGAAGTCAGGCCAGGGCAGCCACCGGCTCTAATGAGGCCAGGTTGCCGGTGGTTTGCCAGCTCTGGCCTGGGTTTGCGCAGGCGGGGGACGTGACGGCGAGGCGGCCGTGCCCGGCGGCTCCGGGCCCGTTGGAGGACTGTGCGGCGAAGTTCGATCCGCTGTTCGCTTTGCCGGCCCAGCGACACCGCCCCATACAGACCACGGTCTCCGAGCCGGATTCGCCCCGGGCAGCGAACCGCGCACCCCCGCACCCACACCCGCTGCGAAGCAGTGATCACTGATTGAACGCTGACACGCCAAGCCCGTACGGGTAAGATCGGCCTGGGTCCGATCCGGAAATCGCACGTCGTGTGTATCACGGCGCCTCGCCACCCGAAGGTCCTACGGCGTGGCGTCCGGATCTGCGGGTATTGCCGAGGACGGAGACTATCGTGCGGGAACTGCACTCTGTGCTCCCTGCCTCGTTCATGTCCGTCGCTCGACTGGACGTCGACCTCGCCCGCAAGTCCAGCTGCCTCTGTAGCTGAGCGCGTCTCGCCTGCTGAGTCATCGCGGGTGGCTGTAGGACATCGCGGAGAACCGCAGTGCGGTATGCAGTCTCAATCTCCCTTCCAGATCGCGTCGGGCTATAGCAGGCCAATGCGATACCCGATCATGGATGTTCCCCACAGGTGCGCGCAGCTCGTTCGCGCGACGCCGGTTCGTCGGTCCGGGAGGATCCGTGAGTAGACCTTCGCGGCGAGTGGTGCCGCTCACCGCCTGCCACCGGTCCGTGATCCGCTTGCTTGTCCCTTCGACCAAGGCAGCCGTGCTCCCATGCTGACGGAGAACCACCTCAGGACCAAGGACCGTCGCGGGGACGTGCGCGTTCCACCGCTGTCGCTCACACCCGTGGAGCGGCCGGGGGAGTCCGGGCAGCTCGCGGACGCGCTGACCGAGAGTCTTCGCGGAGTCGGCCGCGCAGTGATCGTGTCGGGGCCGGTGGCCAGCGGCAAGACCGAACTGCTGCGCGGACTCGCGGATCGCGCGACGACACAGGGTGCTGTGGTTATCACGGCCACCGGCTCCGCGCCGGAGAAGGACTACCCGTTCGCCGTCGCCCGGCAGCTCGCGCAGGCCCTGCCGCTGGAGGACGGCGCCGCCCGGCGGCTCGCGCGGCTGCTCGACGAGGTCTCGTTTCCCGAGGAGGCCGCTGCCTCCCACGGCACGACGGCGGTCGCACGTGTGCACTACGAGCTGTGCTCGCACATCCTGCGGCTGGCCGAGCACGCGCCCATCGTGATCAGCGTCGACGACCTGCACTACGCCGACGCGCCCTCGGTGGAGTTCCTGCTCTACCTGCTGCGCCGGATCGGGATCGCCCGCGTCCTGTTGGTGCTGGCCGAAAACGAGCGCACGCCCGCCGCGCACCCGCTGTTCGGCGCGGAGCTTGACCGGCAGCCTCTGCACAGGCGGATCAGGCTGGAACTGCTGTCCTCGGCAGCGGTGGTCGACCTCTTCCGGCGGCAGGCCGGGCTGACCGACGTCGAGCGCCTCGCGGCTGAGGCCTACGCGATCAGCGGCGGAAATCCCTTGCTGGTCAACGCTTTGGTCGAGGACCTGTGGGCCGAGGCGCGCGGGCGGGCGGCCGAGCGGCTGGCGGCGCGCGTGCACGAACCGGCCGCGGAGCGTGCCGCGCAGCCGCAGCCGCAGCCGCCACCCCCGCCGCGGCAGCCGCAGCCGCCATCCCGGTCGC
>NZ_BAAAQN010000024.1:31534-142011 GCF_039531695.1 Catenulispora yoronensis | reverse complement strand
GGGCGGCGGTGCTGTACCCGTAGGGCTGCCGACGTGAGCGAGGGGAACAAACCCCCACCTCACAAACCGCCAGCGCAGGGACTAGCAGGGCCCACCTATGGAGCTGGCGCCAGTTCTCCGAGGGATCAGAGGTCCTCGCCGGAGGCGCCTGCTTTACCCAGCTTTTGACTTTTGGTTAGCCTTTGACTGGCTTTTGACTGACTCTTAACTGTTACCAGCCCACTCACAGCTTCGCCATCGCCGCCGCCAACGCCTCCCGCGAAGCCCCAACCTTGGCGCTCCCCGTCCGCTCGTTGATCTCCACCGCCAGGCGGAAGCGCAGCGCGGCCTCCACGTGCTTGCCCTGGTCGTAGAAGCTGCGCCCGGAGTGGTGTGCGGCGGCGGCTACTAGGGCGTCGTCGTTGAGGTAGAGCGCCAGCTTTTCGGCTCGGTGGAACATGGTGTCGGCTTGGGTCCACTCGCCGCGCCATTGGCGGGCGTGCCCGACAAGTAGCTGGGCGCGGACCATGCGGCGGAGGTCGCCGGACATGTCGGCGGCGGCGAGGGTTAGTTCTGCTTCGAGGACTGCGTCGTCGAGGCGGCCCGCGATGCGGAGGAGGGTGGCGTACTCGGCGCGGGTGTCGGGGTCCTGCTCCAGGTCGCGCACGGCCAGGTCGTTGAGGCGTGCGGACAGTGTCGCCGGGTCGGCCACGGTTTCGCGCAGCGTTTCCGGATCGGTCGGGAAGTCAAGGCCCATAGTTCCATCCTGCGCTGTGCGGCGCTGCTGCGCGACACCTGTGTGGTGCCTACCCCATGGACTCCAATGTCTTGCCCTTGGTTTCCTTGACCAGGTAATACACGAATGGTACCGAGATCGCCGCCGCCAGGGCGTAGAGCGTGTAGGCGCCGGCCAGGCTCCAGCGGGACAGGGATGGGAACGAGACTGTCACGAGCCAGTTGGCCAGCCACTGTGCGCTGGCTGCCACGGACAGGGCCAGGGCGCGGATGCGGTTGGGGAACATCTCGCCGAGGAGTACCCACACCACGACGCCCCAGGACATGGCGAAGAAGAACACGTAGGCGTTGGCTCCCAGCAGGGCTGCCACGCCCTGGCCCTTGGGCAGTGATGTCTTGCCGCCGCTGGTGTCGGCGTAGGAGAACATCCATGCGCAGATCGCCAGGGACACGGCCATGCCCACTGAGCCGAACAGTAGGAGTGGACGGCGGCCGATGCGGTCGACCAGGGCCATCGCCACGATCGTGCCGGCGATGTTCACCACGGCGGAGATCATGGAGATCAGGAGGGAGTTGGAGGTGTCGATGCCGACCGACTGCCACAGCAGGGAGCTGTAGTAGAAGATCACGTTGATGCCGACGAATTGCTGGAACACCGACAGGCCGATGCCGATCCACACCACCGCCAGCAGGTTGCGGCGGCTGGGGGTCAGCAGGTCGACGAGCTTGGGCTTGACCTCGCCGGCCAGCTGGGCGCGGATCTCGGCGATGCGGTCGCCGACGTTGGCCTTGGTGCCCTCGACCTCGGCCAGCACCTTGCGGGCCCGCTCGTCGTCGCCGATCGCCACCAGGTAGCGCGGGGACTCGGGGATCATCGAGGCGAGGATCCCGTAGAGGATCGCGGGAATGGTCTCGGCGCCGAGCATCCAGCGCCAGGCGGCCAGGCCGCCGAGGTGGTCGGTGTTGGTGCCGCCGGCGGCCAGCCCGATCAGGTAGTTGACCAGCGCCGAGATGGCGATGCCGAGCACGATCGCCAGCTGCTGGAACGCCGTCAGGCGCCCGCGATAGGCCGGGGGCGACACCTCGGCGATGTAGGCCGGGCCGATCACGGAGGCGATGCCGATCGCGAAGCCGCCGATGATCCGCCAGAGGGTCAGGTCCCAGGTCTGGAAGGCGAACATCGAGCCGATCCCGCTGGCGGTGAACAGCACGGCGGCGATCTGCATGGCGCGGATCCGGCCGATCCGGTCGGCCATCCAGCCGCCGCTGAGCGCGCCGACGGCGGCCCCCGGCAGCGCCGCTGCGACCATGAAGCCGGTGGTGCCGCTGTCCACGTCGAAGTCATGTTGGATACCGGTCACGGCGCCGTTGATGACCGCCGAGTCGTAGCCGAACAGGAAGCCGCCCAGGGCCGCCGCGGCCGCGATGAAGACGATGCGCGGCGCCACGGCCGCCGCGGTTCCGGTACCGCGCGGGGCTCCGGTACCGCCCTCGCCGCCGGTGCCGTCCGGACCTCCGGTGCTGGTCGTCATGTCCTACCCCTGCCGCCGAATCCGCCGGTTGAAGCCGCGGTGCGCCCGATCGGGTGGTTGGCCTACCGTGGAGGCATGCTGACCATCCCGCAGGAGATCTACGACGCGATCATCGCCCACGCGCGCGCGGACCACCCCGACGAGGCGTGCGGGATCGTGGCCGGCCCCGAGGGCTCCGACCGCCCGGAGCGCTTCGTGCCGATGACCAACGCCGAGCGCTCGCCCACCTTCTACCGGCTGGACGCCGACGAGCAGTTCAAGGTGTGGAAGGAGATGGACGCCCGCGACGAGGAGCCGGTGATCGTCTATCACTCGCACACCTCGACGGAGGCCTATCCGTCCCGGACCGATGTCAGTTATGCCTCTGAGCCCAACGCGCATTACGTCCTGGTGTCCACGCGCGACGCCGACAAACTCGGCGATTTCCAGTTCCGCTCGTTCCGCATCGTCGACGGCGAGATCACCGAGGAACCGTGGACGATCGAGGAGCCGGCCTAGGCAGCCCGCGCCGGCGGCCACCGCCCGGCGAACGCGACCGCCGCTCCCCTGACGGGTCAGTCCAGGATGCCAAGGTATGCCGCGCCGGGTCAGGCTGGAGGCGTGAGTTCGACTGAGACGGCCACCCCGATTCAGAACGCCGTGAACATAGGGCCGGTGCTGACACAGCGCCTGCGCGACGTCGGCGTCACCACCCTGGACGAGGTCCGCGAGCGCGGCGCCATCGAGGTGTGGCAGCTGATCGCCGACACCGCCGAGGGCAATGAGTGCGCGCACATGCTGCTGGCCCTGGAGGGCGCGTTGCGCGGCCAGCGCTGGACGTCGATCCCGCGCTCCGAACGCGACGCCTTACTCGTCGAGGTCGGATTGAAGGACGCCTCGGAGCTGCACGCGCCGAAAAAGCGCTGAGGCTCCCGGCCGGCCCCGACAAGGGTCGGCCGCAAGCCGTCCCGTCAGCCGACGACCTTGCCCTGCTGCAGGGCGCCCCACACCTTGTCGTTGGCGACACCGTCCGCCTGGAGCCCCACAGCCGCCTGGTACTGGACCACGGCGCCGAAGGTGTCCATGTCGAACTGCCCGCTGGCCTTGACGTTCTGGTTCAGCGCCGACGACAGGGCCCGCTGCAACCGCTTCACGTCCTCGGGGTTCGCGGGCTTCCCGTGGCGGTCGCCGCCGCCGATCATGCTCATCATGCTGAGCTGCGGCTTGGACCCGGCCGCGATCAGCGCGGTCTTGGTCGGCCGCCCGACGACGCCCGCCGGGTCGGCCGGGTGGGTCCGGTTCTGGAAGGCGATCACCGCAGCCTGAGTGGCCTGGTCGAAGGTGCCGCTGACCTCGCCGTTGTAGAGGTGCAGCTGCTTGAGCCGGGTCTGGAGCCACTTCACGTCGGCCCCGGTGACGCCGAGCGCCAGCGTGCCCGGCGGATGCGGCGCGGTGGACGGCACCGTGGTGGACGGCGCCGCCGCCGAGGAGCTCGGCTCCTTGCTGCTCGCCGGCGCGGAGGCGGCCGGGGATTTCGGGGTGACCACCTCGGTGGCGCTGCTGCCGGGGGCCGCGGCCGGAGTCGGACTGCCGCCGCCGATCGTGATCAGCGAGATCACGATGACCAGGACCGCGCCGGCCGCCACCCCGATACCGATCATCGCCCCGCGACTGGAGCGGGGACGCGGCGCCGGCTCGGCGTCGTAGTCGTCGGTGTAAGGGCCGTCATAGGGCTCGGAGTAGTGCGCGCCGCCGCCGGCCTGGTAGTCGATCGGCTGGTCATAGGCGGGCTGGTCGTACCCGGGCTGGTCATACCCACCGCCCGGACCAGAACCAGGACCAGGACCCGGGCCCTGCCCCGGACCCGCGACCGGGGCCATCACCTGGGTCGCGTTCGGATGCGGCGGAGCACCGCCCTCCGGCCGGAACAACTCGGCGTAGTGATCGAGGTCGGTGGGGCCGGGAACAGGACCGACGCCCGAAGCCGCGACCGGACCGGCACCTGGACCGGCACCCGGACCGGCACCCGGACCGGCACCCGGACCACCCTGCGCGGGTAACGCCTGCGTGGGATCGTGCTGGGGCGGCAGGTCCCAGGTCATCCCGCCGGCGCCGGAGGCTCCACGCGCACTGGGATACCCCACCGCGGCGAACGCCTGCGTCGGATCCGCCGCCGCGGCGTACTTCTCACCGCAATTCGGGCAGTACCGGGCACCTGGCGCCGTCGGCAGGACGGTCCCGCAGCGATGACAAGTCTCCATGGTTCTGAGAACCCCCTCGGGCAGACCCGCCCACTTTAGAACACTGCGGCAAGGCCTGTTTGCGACGTGGCGACAGGACTACCCTCGGCCGCATGCACGAGCACCACGACCACACGCGTCCGGAGCCCGAACACCACCGGATATCGCCCCACGTCCCCGGCCTGCACTGGGACCCGGGGAAGATACCGGCCTGGCTGCGCATGACGTCCGGGGAGCCGCGGTGGCCGGTGACTCTTGGCGTACTCTTGGCGATCGCTTTGCAATTGGCCCTGCCGGACCGCTACGCGCTGAAACCGCGCTATCTGCTCCCGGTGCTCGAAGTGGCGCTGCTCGCGGGCCTGATCGCCGCGAACCCGGTCCGCTTCCAACGCGAGCACCCGGTGATCCGGTGGGCCTCGATCATCCTGACGTTGATGGTGGCGGCCGCGAACTTCGGCTCCATCGCCCGCCTGGTGCACCAGATCCTGCACCACCACGAAGGCAACGACCCGATCAACTACGCACAGACTCTGCTGGGTTCGGGACTCGCCATCTGGATCACCAATGTCCTGGCGTACGCGCTGTTCTACTGGCAGTTCGACCGCGGCGGCCCGTTCGCCCGCGCCCAGGCCCGCAAGCCCTACCCGGACTTCCTGTTCCCGCAGATGACCGACCCGTCGAAGGCCCACGACGAGTGGGAGCCGGGGTTCGTGGACTACGCCTATCTGTCCTTCACGAATTCCACGGCGTTCTCCCCGACCGACACCCTGCCGATGTCCTCGTGGGCGAAGATGACGATGATGTCGCAGTCGGTGGTCTCGCTGGTGACAGTGGCGCTGGTGGCTGCGCGGGCGGTCAACGCGCTGCCCTGATCCGAGCCGCTCAGCCCGGTCCCGCGTTCTGCCGCTACCAGTGGGCCGCGACCGCGACCAACCGGTCCCGAACCCGGAGCACCGGCGCCGACCGGGCCCGCTGTCCGCGCACGGCGACGAACACAGTGCGGATCGGCGGTATCTCCGGGTCGTCCAGCAGCACCAGCGTGCCGGCCTCCAAAGCGTCCGCGCACAACGGTCTGGGCAGCACCGCCGCACCGCACCCCTCGACCGCGGCAGCAAGAACGCCGCGCAGGTCGGGAACGACCAGCGCGGCGTCGGAAGGCGGTTTCGCGTCATAAACCGAGGACCAGTACAGCCGTATATAGGGAAGATCCTCGGTGAGATCGATGAGCGGCATTCGTCCGCCGCGGTCGAACGGCTTCCAGCGCGGGGCGCCGACCAGCGCGTACTCCTCGTCGGCGAGCGGCAGCGCGCTCATCCCCGGCAGCCGGGGCCGGCTCGTGGCCAGCGTCAGGTCCAGCCGCCCGGCGGCCAGCAGGGCTAGCAAATCGTCGCTGCGGCCACCGGTGACGACGGCGCGCAGGCCCTCGTCCAGCAACGGAGCGAGCGCCGGAAGCAGCAACGTCGCCGTCAGCGAGGCCGGGCAGCCGAGGCGGATCGGGCCCTGGACGGCGTCCGGGAGCAGGGCGTCCTGCGCCACCGCGGCGAGCGCGTCCAAATGCGGGGCGACAGCGCGCGCCAAGTCGTCGGCGGCTGCCGTCGGCGAAACGCCGCGCGGCAGCCGGACAAAAAGCTCATGCCCGACGCGCTGCTCCAACGTCCTGATCTGCGCAGTGACGGCGGGCTGGGACACGCCGAGGTCCGCGGCGGCCCGAGTGAGCGAGCCGGCGCGGTGGACGGCGAGGAACGTCCTCAGCAGCGCGAGATCCATCGCCCCCAGGATAAGGGCGACGCGGCCGACGAATCAGAGGTTTTCGGCCGGGTTCAGCACGCGGAGCGCAATAGCGAGCAGAACCTCGGTGAGTTCCTGGCCGTCCGGGTAGGCCGCGCCCTCCGGAAGCGCGGGCGTGGCGTCCGGCTCGACGCTCCGCGCCACCGAGAACGCCTGGGCCACGGCGCTGAACGCGGCGCCGGCCAGGATGTAGTCGATCGGCCGGGGATCGGGCCCGGCCAGCTGCCGCACGGTCTCCCGGCGCAGCTTCGCCGAGCGCTCGACGAGCTCGGCGGCGGCCAGCGAGGCGTGGTCGTTCGCGACCAGCTGGAACACCGCCTGGTGCCGGTTCAGCAGGTCGACGTAGGCGCGCAGCAGCGTCTCGCGGTCCGGGTCGGTGGCCACCAGGACCTCGAACTCGTCGATCAGGGGCTGCGTGACGGACTTCAGCAGCTCCTGTTTGGAGGCGTAGTGGTAGTACAGCGCGGCCTTGGTGATGCCGAGCCGGTCGGCGATCTCGCGCAGCGAGGTCTTCTCGTAGCCGTGGACGACGAACAGCTCCAGCGCGACCTGCTGGATGCGTTCCTTGGTGCCCATGGCGTCGTGGGCCGGCCGCAGGTGCTCGTTACCAGACACCGCTTCCGACTCCGGATGTGAGTTGCGTCTCATGAGGCGATCGGGGCCCCTTTCCAGGAACTCAGCCTACTTGCCGCACGGTAAGTTTGTGAAAGCTTGCACGAGATACATCGCGAACCCGGGGCCCGCCTGGGTCTCGAAACCGGAACCGCCTTCAGGAGTTCTGCCCCATGTTCGGACGGCTCGGACGCTTCGTCGTCCAGAATCCGTGGAAAGTCATCGGCGCGTGGATAGTCGCGGCCGTGGCTCTCGTCCTCCTCGGCCCCTCTCTGTCCAGTGTCACCAACGACAACCAGTCCTCGTTCCTGCCGCACAAGTATGAGTCGGTGCAGGCGAACGACGCGCTCGACAAGGCCTTCCCGTCCGCGACCGGGCAGACCGCCACGATCGTGGTGCGGCCGGTGGCCGACGGGGGCACGCTGTCCGCGGCCGACCAGCAGAAGATCTCGGACCTGGCGACGACCGTCACCAACGACAAGCTCACCGGCATCGCGGGCGTGCAGGCCGGCCAGGTCTCGCCCAAGCAGAACGTCCAGCTGATGTTCGCCAAGCTGACCGCCGACCAGGGCGACCAGAAGGCGGGCTCCGACGCGATCAAGGCGCTGCGCACCGACCTGGGCTCGAAGCTCAACGGCACCGGGCTGAAGGCCGAGGTCACCGGGGACGCCGCGATGGGCCTGGACACCCAGGACTCCTCGCAGAAGGCCACCGGCATCGTCATGCTGGCCACGCTGGGCCTGATCATCATCCTGATGGGCTTCATCTTCCGCGGCGTGATCGCGATCGTGCTGCCCATCGTCTCGGTGTTCCTGGTGATGATGGTCTCCCAGCCGGTGATCGCCCTGATGTCGAAGGCGTTCGGGCTGCATGTGCAGTCCTTCCTGGAGATCATGCTGGTCGTGGTGCTGTTCGGCATCGGGACCGACTACATCGTGTTCCTGCTGTTCCGGCTCCGTGAACGGCTCCGGGCCGGCGACACCATCCAGGAGGCCGTGGTCACCACGGTCGAGCGGGTCGGCGAGGCCATCGCCTCGGCCGCAGCCGCCGTCATCATCGCCTTCTGCGCGCTGGCCCTGGCCACCTTCAAGGCGTTCACCTCGCTGGGCCCGGCGCTGGCCATCGCGGTGTTCGTGATGCTGCTGGCCGGGCTGACCCTGGTGCCGGCGCTGATGGTGAAGCTGGGCACGAGGATCTTCTGGCCGGGCAAGAAGTGGCGCCGGATCCCGAGCGCGGGTCCGGCGCGCCGGGCCGGCAACCTGGTCGGCAGCAAGCCGCTGGCCGTCACCCTGGTGTCGTTCGTCATCATGGCGGGCCTGGCGGTCGGCGCGGTCGGGTTCAAGGCCGACTACGACCAGCAGTCGCAGATGCCAGCCAACGTGGAGTCCACCAAGGCCGTCAAGGACATGCAGAACGGCGGGTTCCCGCAGGGCGCCTCGGCCGCGACCGAGGTCGTCGTCACCTCGGCCGACGGCAAGCCGCTGGACCAGGCCGCGATGCTGAAGTACGCCGACCGGCTCGGCGCGGCCTCGCCGGAGATCGGTGGCGTCATGCCGTTCCCGGCCAAGCCCGGCGCCCCGGCCGACGCTCCCAAGGAGATCGTCGCCTACAACGCCGACGGCACCGCCGCGCACATCCAGGTGCTGACCAAGGACTCGCCCTTCGCCAGCAAGGCGATGGCGGCGGTCAACGGCCCGCTGAAGGACCTGGCGCACTCGGCCGCCCCGGCCGGGAGCAAGGCGCTGGTCGGCGGTCCGACCGCGGCGCTGTCCGACATCCAGGCCGCCAACTCCCGGGACCTGAGCGTCATCCTGCCGGTGGCCGCCGCGCTGATCTTCCTGGTGCTGGCCCTCCAGCTGCGCGCGCTGGTGGCGCCGCTGTACCTGATGGTGGCCGTGGGCCTGGGCTACGCCGGCACGCTCGGCGCCTCGGTCCTGCTGTTCCAGAACCTCCAGGGCAAGCCCGGCATGATGTTCATGCTGCCGGTCATGGTCTACCTGTTCGTGGTGGCGATCGGCACGGACTACAACATCCTGATGATCTCCCGGCTGCGCGAGGAGGCCCGTGAGGGCAACTCGCCGCGCCAGGCCGCCGCGCTGGCGGTCGAACACGCCGGGCCGTCGGTGGCCTCCGCGGGCCTGATCCTGGCCGGCACCTTCGCCTCGCTGATGCTGGGCGGGCTGGCGATGATGCAGCAGATCGGCTTCGCGGTGTCGGTGGGCATCAGCATCGCGGCGTTCCTGATGTCGATGTTCCTGGTGCCGGCGTTCACCGCGCTGATCGGGGACCGGGCGTGGTGGCCGGGCCACAAGATGGTCGCGGTGAACCGCGGCGGCGGCGAGCCGCCGGCCGGCCGCCACGACGAGGACATGGTCGGCGCGGGGGCGCAGCGGTAAGGGGCACTTGCGGCCTTCGCCGCCTTTGATAAGAGCTGCGCTCTCCCGTCACTCCAGGTGGCGGGAGGGCGCAGCTCTTATGCTCGGGGTATGCCGATTTTCGATCGCGCCCACACGGACGACCTCCTGACCTTCCTGGCCGCCTCGCCGACCCCGTACCACGCGGTGGCGAACGCGGCTGCCCGCCTGGACGCCGCCGGCTTCCGCCACCTGCGCCAGACGGCGGGCTGGGAGGCGGCCGGTCCCGGCGGTTATTACGTGATCCGGGGCGGCGCGCTGATCGCCTGGCACCTGCCCGACGGCGCGGCCCCGCACGCCGGGTTCCGCGTGGTCGGGGCGCACACCGACTCGCCGAACCTGCGGGTCAAGCCGGTGCCGGACACCGGGCTGGCGGGCTTCCGGCAGGTGGCGGTGGAGATCTACGGCGGTCCGCTGCTGAACTCGTGGCTGGACCGCGACCTGGGCCTGTCCGGGCGCCTGGTGCTGCGCGGCGGCGACGCGACGCTGGTGCACGTCGACCGGCCGCTGCTGCGGGTGCCGCAGCTGGCGGTGCACCTGGACCGCGGCGTCAACGACGGCGGGCTGGTGCTGGACAAGCAGCATCACCTGACGCCGGTGTGGGGCCTGGGCCCGGTCGAGGACGGCGCGCTGGTGGAGTTCGCGGCCAAGGAAGCCGGCGTCGCGGCGGCCGACGTCCTGGGCTGGGACCTGATGCTGCACGACGTGACGCCGCCCGCCTACCTGGGCCGCGACCTGGAGATGATCGCCGGCCCGCGGCTGGACAACCTGGTCTCGGTGCACGCCGGGGTACAGGCCCTGATCGCGGCGGCCACCGCCGGCGCGGCCGGACCGGGCGCGCCGATCCCGGTGCTGGCCGCCTTCGACCACGAGGAGACCGGCAGCGAGTCCGACACCGGCGCGGGCGGTCCGCTGCTGGGCAACGTCCTGAGCCGGGTGGTGGCCGGGCAGCTGTCCGGCACCGCCGACGACTACGCGCGGGCCCTGGCCGGGACCGTGGTGATGTCCAGCGACATGAGCCACGCGGTGCACCCGAACTACCCCGAGCGGCACGAGCCCGGGCACCGCCCGGCGCTGAACCGGGGGCCGGCGCTGAAGATCAACGTCAACCAGCGCTACGCCACCGACGGCCTCGGGCGCGCGATCTGGGCCGACGTCTGCGAGCGCGCGGGGATCCCGAGCCAGTACTTCGTGGCCAAGAACTCCATGCCGTGCGGCACCACGATCGGCCCGATCACCGCCGCGAAGCTCGGCGTGACGACGTTCGACGTGGGGATCACGTCGCTGTCGATGCACTCGGCGCGGGAGCTGGCCGGGGCGGACGATCCGTACTTGCTGGCGTCGGCGGCGGCGACTTTCTTCGGGGAGTAGAGCGGGGCGGCCCGGCTGCGGCCCGGCTGCGGCTCAGCGCAGGACGAACCAGGTCGGACCGGCGACCAGGAGAACGGCGGCGAGCCACGCGGCCGGGCCGATGAGGCGTTCGGCGGTGGTGGATGTACTCGCGCGGACCAGGCGGTGGACTCGATCGAGGGTCGGAGTCGGGGCTGCCGAGTCAGTGGCGGCCTTCGCCTTCCCGGCCTGACCGCCCGAGCGCGGATTCGGGATCGGGCCCCCGGTGCCGCCGATCGCGACGAGGGCCCGGGCCAGCGCGGGGCGTCCGACGGCGCGCACGGCGTGGTCGTCGGCGAGCATCTCGACGAGCGCCGTGACGGCGGCGGTGGCGCGGTGCGCCGGGGGCAGCGGAAGCGCGGATTCCCAGGCGACGAAGGGCTGGACCACGAGTTCGTGGCGCCAGCGGGCGTGAGCGCGCTCGTGCGCGAGGACGGCGTCGAGCTCGTCGGGGGCGAGGGCGGCGATCGTTCCTTCGGTGATGACGATGCGCGTCCGGGTGCCGGGCAGGCAATAGGCGGCGGGCGCGGCGTGTTCGAGGACGCGGAGCTGGCGGTCGGCGTGCTCGGCGGCGAGGTCGACGGCGTCGCGCTGACGGCGGAGCTCACGCTCGATCCGGAAGGCTGAAAGCAAAGTCACACCGATCAGCCGCACCGCGAGGACCCCGGCCAGCGCCAACGCGATCTCCTGGCCCCAGCCGAGCGCCGCCGGGACCCGCAGATGAAGGGCGTCACGGGCGAGCTCGACGAGTCCGGTACGCAGGTGGCCGTCGAGGGGCGCGACCCCGATCGCCAACGGAGCACCGATCAGCGAAAGCCCACCGGCGATACCCACGGCCTGCCACAACGCGATCGCGGCCCGCGGATGCCGCCTCGGCCACCCGGCCCGCGCCAGGAACACCGGAATCGGCCACGCCAAAAGGATCGCGAGGACGGCCAGCGGCCAGGCGTCAGCGAGCATCGGTAACGCTCGGCATGGCCAGCGCGCGAGTTCGGGCTCGGGCCCGGGCCCGAAACTCCGCGATCGCGCTCGGCATGGTGCTCATCGCTTCCAGTTTCCCAGATCCCGTCGACGGCCGGCGCCGCGCTATTCCTCCAGCTCCGCCAGAGCTTCGCGCAGCAGGGCGGCCTCCTCCGGCGACACCGCTCCGGCAAAGCGCACCAGGGCCGAGCGGCGGTCGTCGGTGGTCTCCAGGGCGGCCAGCATCGAGGCGGCGACCACGTCGTCGCGGGCGCTCACAGCGCGGTAGCGGTGGGCCCGGCCGGCGCGTTCGCGGTCGACGAAGTCCTTGCGGCGCAGGCGGTCCAGGACGGTGAGGACGGTGGTGGCGGCCAGTTCGGTGCCGCCGTCGCGGGCCGCGAGGCGGTCGACCAGCTCCTGCGCGGTGCAGCCCTCGGGCTCGGTCCACAGGACGTCCATCACCGCGCGTTCCAGGTCACCCAGCCGTCGGGGGGTGCCTCGGGGGGTGCGTGCGCGCTCGTTCGCCATGCGGGTTACTCTACAACCGGTAGAACTTCTACGGTTAGTAGAAACTCCGGGGGACCAGCTCTCGGGGACCAGAAGGAGCGCCCATGCTCGGCAGCACGCTCACCGACGCCCGCGTCCAGACGGGCTTCTCACTCGCCTTCCACATCGTCTTCGCGGTCTTCGGCGTGGGCCTGCCGTGGCTGCTGATCGTCACCGAGGGCCGCTGGCTCAGAACCGGCGACGCCGTGTGGCTGGCGCTGACCCGCAAGTGGGCCCGGGTGATGGCGGTGCTGTTCGCGATCGGCGCGGTGTCCGGGACGGTGCTGTCGTTCGAGTTCGGGCTGCTGTGGCCGGCGTTCATGGCCCGCTACGGCGGCGTGCTGGGCCTGCCGTTCACACTGGAGGCCTTCGCCTTCTTCGCCGAGGCGATCTTCGTCGGCCTCTATCTGTACGGCTGGAAGCGCCTGTCGCCGCGGGCCCACTGGCTGACGCTGTGGCCGATCGCGATCTCCGGGACGCTGTCCACGCTGTTCATCGTCACGGCCAACTCCTGGATGAACGTGCCGACCGGGGTGACGGAGGTCGGCGGCAAGGTCGTCTCGGCGGAGCCGCTGGCGCCGCTCACCGGCCCCGGCGCGCTGCCCGAGTCGCTGCACATGCTGCTCGCCGCGGTCATGTGCACCGGGGGCGTGGTGGCCGCGGTCTACGCGATCGGCATGCTGCGCGGGCGGCGGGACGCGTACCACCGGCGCGGGTTCCGCGTCGGGCTGGTGGCGGTACTGGCGGCCGCGCCGGTGCAGCTGGTGGTCGGCGACTTCGCGGCGCGCGTGGTGGAGAAGTACCAGCCCGCCAAGCTCGCCGCGATGGAGGCACTGCCGCACACGCGGGACCACGCCCCACTGACGCTCGGCGGCATTTACGACCCGGACACCGGCAAGACCCGCTTCGGCATCGAGATCCCGGACGGGCTGTCGTTCCTGACCGGGTTCCGGGCGGACAAGACCATTCGCGGCCTGGACATCCTGCCGGCGAAGGAGCAGCCGGCGACACCGGTCGTGCACCTGGCTTTCGACACCATGGTGGGCGCGGGAATGGCGATCCTCGGGCTCGCGGCCCTGGTGACGCTGGTCGCGATATGGCGGCGGAGGAAGGGGATCCGTCCACTGATTCCGCTGTCGCGACCGTGGCTGATCGCCGGTGCGCTCACCGGGCCGGCGGCGATGTTCGCGATGCTGGCGGGGTGGGAGGTCACGGAGGCGGGGCGGCAGCCGTGGATCGTCTACGGACGGATGACGGTGCGGGAAGCCGCGACGACCAGCGGGGGCATCGGGTGGTCGTTGGCGGCGACCGTGGTGGTCTACCTCGGGTTGGCGGCGGCGCTGGTGTTGATTCTGCGGCGGTTGGCCACCGGGGCGCCGCCAGAGCTGGCGACATCAGGCCCCGGAATTCAGGGCTCTGAGTCCGACGACTCTGCAGCGGCTGAAGCCGAAGCCACTGATGAAGCCGCTGATGAAGCCACCGACCGGGAAGGGGCGGCCCGATGACGGCTGTCGACTTGCTGCTCGTGGTCATTGTCTGCGCGCTGGCTGCCTACGCGCTGCTGGCGGGCGCCGACTTCGGCGCCGGCGTCTGGGACTTGCTGGCCCGGGGTCGCCACGCCGATCGTGAACGCCGACTGATCGCGCACGCCTTGGGGCCGGTGTGGGAGGCCAATCATGTGTGGCTGATCTTCGTGATCGTGGCCACCTTCAGCGGATTCCCCACCGCGTTCGGGCTGATCGCGCGCGGCTTGGAGTTGCCACTGGCCTTTGCGTTGGCGGGGATCGTGCTGCGCGGCGCGGCATACGTGTACCGCGCCTATGGCGAGGGAGCGGCCGGGCCGGAGAGCCTGTGGGGGCGCATCTTCGCGGTGGCGTCGTCGATCACGCCGTTCATGCTCGGGGTCAGTGGCGCCGCACTGGCCACCGGCAAGGTGACGGCGACATCGGGTCCGCTGGCGCCCTTCGAGTCGCCTTTCGCGTTGGTGGCGGGGGCCTTCGCCGTGATCGTGACGGCGTTCCTGGCGGCGGTCTATCTGTGCCATGACGCTGGCAGCGATACGGAGACGGAAGACTTGGTACCGGTGTTTCGGCGCAAGGCACTGGGATCCGCGGCGATGGCAGGCGTAGTAAGCGTGGCCCTGCTGCCCTTGCTGTATCAGGACGCACCGATCGTGGCGGCGCGGTTCAGCGACCGATCGGTGCCCTTCGTAGTGCTGGCTGTGGTGTGCGGGTTCGGTTCGATCGCGGTGATTTGGATACGGCGGTATGTCTTGGCGCGGGCCACGGCGGCGACGGCTGTGGTCGCCGTGCTGCTGGGGTGGGCTGTGGCGCAGTACCCGGATTTGGTGGTCGGGGCGGCGACAGCGAGCGGGTCCGCGGCGGGAAGTGCGAATCTGCACGCACTGCTGATCGCCATGGGATTCGGTATGGCCGTGATCCTGCCGGCGTTCGCGCTGCTGTTGAAGGTCTTCTCAGGGCCCGAAGAGAGTGCAAAGTAGGTAAAGGGCAACCCAAGGATCGCACGCATTTTCCAAAGCAGGGTCAAGATCCCGGCCGGAGTTGGTTTACGCCACTTCCGTATGGGGTTGGCCCTGCGGTTACCTCTTGGCCCATGGCAGTGCCGAAACGCGTCCGCGTGCTGGGGACCTCAGTGGCCACCGCCGCCGTTGTGGGCGCTGGTGCTGTCGCCGCGTTCACGGCCGGTGCCGCCGGGAGCAGTACGGGGACGGTCACGGCATCCTTTGCCAAAACGACCGATTGGGGCAGCGGCTTCCAGGCCGAGTACACGATCACGAACGGGACCGGGCGCATTGTGCACGGCTGGACAGTGTCGTTCGCGCTGCCGGCCGGGGAGCGGATCAGTTCCCTATGGAACGGGACGATGACCGTGAGCGGCCAACAGGTCACGGTGGCCAATCCGCAGTGGGACGGCGACATCGGGGCCGGGACGAGCGTCGCCTTCGGGTTCGTGGTGGATGCCTCCGGGGGTTCGGGGGCGCCGGAGAACTGCGTCATCAATGGAGCTCTGTGCAGTAGCGGGTCTCGGGACGACGGTCCGACTGCCGCAGTCGGTGCGACTGCTTCCACCGATCCGAGCGCTCCGGGCGATCCGAGCAGCCCTGCTTCGAGTTCCGACGCGAGCAGTCCGCTGACCGCACAGTCGCTGACGGTGCCGCAGCCAGATGCCGACGCGTTGTACAAGTTCGCGCCGTACGTGGACACCGGCCAGCGTCAAGACTTGGGCGCGGTGGCGTCGGCGGCGGGCGTGAAGGCCGTGACGGCCGCCTTCGTGCTGTCGGGGAACGGCTGCGCGCCGGTGTGGAACGGATCCGCCGACGTCACGTTCGACAGCGATCTCAAGGCGGGCCTGGCCGACCTGCGCGCCGAGGGCGGCGACGCGATCGCCTCCTTCGGCGGCGCCAATGGGGTCGATCTGGCACAGGCGTGCACCGATGTGGCGAGTCTAGAGGCGGCGTACAAAGCGGTCATCGACGAGTACGGGTTCACGCACGTCGACTTCGACATCGAGGGCGCGGCCGGCTCGGACAAGTCCTCGATCGCGCGGCGGTCGCAGGCTCTGGCGCGGTTGCAGAGAGAGTACGCGGCGGCGGGGAAGACCTTGGAGGTCTCGTTGACGCTGCCCGTGCTGCCCGACGGGCTGACGCCGGAGGGCGTCGCCGTCGTCACGGACGCGGCCCGGAACGGCGTGGCGGTGTCGGTGGTCAACGTGCTGGCCATGGACTACGGCGACTGGGCCGCGCCGAGCCCGGCGGGGAAGATGGGACGCTTCGCCGACGAGGCCGCGCAGTCGCTGCACGACCAGCTGAAGAAGATCTACTCGGACGCGACCGACGCCCAGCTGTGGGCGATGGTGGGCATCACGCCGATGATCGGCGCGAACGACACCGCCGACGAGGTCTTCCAGGTCGCGGATGCCCAGGTAGTTGAAGAGTTCGCCGCGCTGCACCACATCGGCCGTTTGGGGATGTGGTCGCTGACGCGGGACAAGGTGTGTGCGGGAGCGTCTGCGTGGGCCACCCCCACCTGCTCCTCGATCCAGCAGGGTCCGTACGACTTCTCGCACACCTTCGGGGCTTTTGTCGGTTGATCCCCCCTTGGGAGCCCCGAAGCGGGAGGCCGGGTTCGCTGTGCGGGCCCGGCCTTCCTCATGGGGCCGCCAGACCGGCCTCAGGGCCGATGCCGGGGCTCCGGAAGGGCTGGGGCGGGAACATGTACCGGCGACACCCGCAGGGCGTCACAGAGCCCTGCTACGGCCGGACGGCCCGTAGGCGCCCCGGAGCCCGCCCCAGAGGCATCCCCGAGGCATCCCAGAGCCGCCCTGTCCACCGACCGCCGACCAATACCTCCGCCGCCACGCTCTGGAACACAGCGACTCCGTACGGCTATACTCACACTCACTAATACGAAGCACGACAACGCCCGCCACTGGGAGACCCTGGTGGCGGGCGTTACGTTTTTCCTAAGCGTGGACGCCAGCGGGAGTTCGGGGCGATGGCGCCACGCGCGGTGGGACTAAACCTCGACGTTCCAAGGGACCCGTCCCCTGTCGCGTCGCCCGTCGGCCCCCCGTTGGGTATTACAACGAGAACCCCTGGGCGGCTCAGCCCTCACGCTGCGGCGGGATACCGTTCAGCAGAGCGCGCACCTCCTGCTCGCGGTAACGGCGGTGCCCCCCCAGCGTGCGGATAGAGGTCAGCTTGCCGGCCTTGGCCCAGCGCGTGACCGTCTTGGGGTCGACGCGGAACATCGTGGCGACCTCGGCGGGCGTGAGCAGAGGCTCAGCGTCCGGCGTACGTGCGGTCATATGGACTCCTCCTGACGGAAACGGGCGCCCAGCGCGCCCGATTTCTCGTGGACCCTCCCCGATAGCCTCGCTTGCCCGGTCCCGGGAAGACCGTGCGGCCGTGTCGGTTATAGGACGAACGGCTTGTCGTTCACAGTACAAGTACACCATCCGACCGGCGCCGTGGGCGATATCTATGAAATCGATACACAAAACCCGCACCGGCCGACCCCGGACGTAGGGGCCGATATACGGACAGCTTCACCCTCGTAACGCTGTGTCGATCGAGGACTGCGTCAGGCGGTTGCTTCACCCCCCGGTGTCCGGGTTCGACCCCTGCGGATGATCTTGGCATGCTCGCACCCCGTCACGGAAGACCCCTGATCACACGAGTGGGTTCGACCGTCAGTTCGGGCTTCAGTTCGCGCGCGCCAGCAGGCGCACAGCGTCCCACTTCACCCGATACCGGAGATAAGCGGAGGTGACAGCCGCGTCGTCACCCTCCGCCAGCGCGGCGAGGCCCTCCGCGACATAGCGCACCGAGCAGTCCATGACGACTCCCCCTTCGCGCTCCTCCGCCCCTACAGCACCCTGCGCCACGAGCAGTCCCATGAGCCCCCCATAGTCAAGTTCGACGATGGAGAGCGGATGGAACTCCTCCAGCCACATCCCCAGCGTCTCCACGGCCTCCACCAAGGGCCCCGCCCCCAGCGACCGCTTGAGCACCCGCAGTCCTCTTGCACACCGCTTCCGGGCCGAACTCATGGCTGTCCTAAAGACGAGCGAGTGACCCTCCCCAGCCACGCCGTCCTCCTGTCCGAACAGCACCAGCCAGCGGATGGGGATCTGCCACGACGACGTCAGAATGTGCGGCAACGCCTCTGGGTCCTCGGCCCACCACCGGTCGTAATCACTGTCGGCGCGGTCCAGTACGGCCTGCGGCCAATAGAGCCGCACTCCGCCGTCTCCGTGGACGGCGCGCAGCTCGGTCAGGGCGAGCCAGGAGCGTAGGCGTGACTGCCACGGACATAAGAGCGTCGCTTCACCCGCGCGCATCACATAGGCGACGCGCTCCTCGTTCTCCGGTACGGCGATCGGCGGAACCGCGATCAGCGCGCGCAGCGCCAGGGCTTGTTCGTGCGCCAGGGACGCGCCGTCGGGATTGCGCCCCAGCCACCCCTCCCACGCGGTCCGCTCGCCGGCGGGGAAAGCGGCCAGCGGCTCGTAGACCCGCAGATATGCCATGTATGGCGCCGGGATCGCGCCGCCAGGGGATGCGCGCACGTAGAGATGCTCTCACCAATGAGGGCGGTATGCGCCGGATAGTGCGCCCTATGGCGGTCAACCGCCAGGGGTCGCGCGGGGCCGCCGCGCGGAGTGCCAGCGCGCACCGCACCACCCCGGTGGACCCCAAAAGTCCACGATATGAGACGCCGGCCCGACCGCCGCGCCGTCGTCCACCCCGCCCCACCAGCACCAATACCCGACCTCCTCGGCGCCACCCCCGACAAGCCCACCCACGGAATAGGCTTCCTCCATGCGCGCTCCAGGCACAGGGGTGGATCTCGGGCGATCCTCGAACCGCCCACAGCCGGCGAGCGTGCGCGCGCAATCACAGCAAGTCTCCCCGACCACCAGTCACCATCAGGAGCAACGCAGTGTCCGACAAGACTGACAACGACGTCAGCGAGGTATTCGCCCACGACCACGAGCAGGTTGTCTACTGCCGTGACGAGGAGACCGGCCTCAAGGCCATCATCGCGGTGCACAACACCCTCCTCGGCCCCGGACTCGGCGGCACCCGGTTCTTCCCGTACGCCACCGAGCGCGAAGCCCTCACCGACGTCCTGCGCCTCTCGCGCGGCATGTCTTACAAGAACGCCCTCGCCGGGCTGGACCTCGGCGGCGGCAAGGCCGTCATCATCGGCGACCCGAGCGAGCTGAAGTCCGAGGCGCTGCTGCGCGCCTACGGCCGTTTCGTGGAGTCCCTCAACGGCCGCTACTACACCGCCTGCGATGTCGGCACCTATGTGCAGGACATGGACGTCGTCGCGCGCGAGTCGAAGTTCGTCACCGGCCGGTCGGTGGAGGCCGGCGGCGCCGGGGACTCCTCCGTCCTCACCGCCTACGGCGTCTTCCAGGGCATGCGCGCCTCCGCCGAGTACCTCTGGGGCGCCCCGTCGCTGGCCGGCAAGCGGGTCGGCATCTCCGGCGTCGGCAAGGTCGGCCGGTACCTGGTCGGCCACCTCATCGAGGACGGCGCGTCGATCGTCGCCACCGACCCCTACGAGGGCGCTGTGCAGTGGCTGCGGGACAACTACGCACAGGTCGACATCGCCTCCTCCACCGAGGAGCTGGTGGCCTCGGAGATGGACGTCTACGCGCCGTGCGCCCTCGGCGGAGCCCTGGACGACACCACCGTCGCCGCGCTCACCGCCAAAATCGTCTGCGGGGCGGCCAACAACCAACTGGCTCACCCCGGTGTGGAGAAGCAACTGGAGGCGCGCGGGATCCTCTACGCGCCCGATTATCTGGTGAACTCCGGCGGTGTGATCCAAGTCGCGGACGAGATCAACGGCTTCGATTTCGAGCGCGCCAAGCGGCGGGCGTCGGGCATCTTCGACACCACCCGGCGCATCTATGCCCTGGCAGCGGAGGAGGGAGTGCCCCCGTCGGTGGCCGCCGACCGGCTCGCCGAGCGCCGGATGCGGGATGTCGGCCGCTTGCGCGGCGTGTACCTCCCGTAGATTTTCCGGAGACGCCGCGGAGCTCCCCCCGGTGGCGCGTGGCATCGATGCGGGTATAAGCGCTATCGTGGGGTCGTGCCTGTGACACCCGAGTAACGCGGTCGGCTACACCTGTTCGTGCCGATCAGCCGTATGGCTCGTACCGATCGGTTGGGAAAACAGGTACCGTGAAATTCTCACGACTGACCGTGTGACCGGAGCAGGGGCAGACCAGCCCCGATCGTTGAGGGGGTCGAGCCAATGGGGCGCGGCCGGGCCAAGGCCAAGCAGACGCGGGTCGCCCGAGACCTGAAGTATCGCGACGTGGGGACCGATCTTGCGCAGCTTCAGCGTGAGCTGCAAAAAGACGGGACACACACGTCCAACGGGCATACCGCCGAGCCACCGTCGCAGCAGGACGACGACGACGCGGACGACGACGAGCTGTACGCGAAGTACGCCGACTATGGCGACGATGACGACGACTACGACAGCGAGGACGACGGCGGTTCCCACCGCAGTCACCACCGTCGCGGTTGAGGCTGGACCGGGCCACCAAGCACCGGTTGAGTAGGCCCGTCCCGCAAGGGGCGGGCCTTCGTCACGCACCCACGCCTGTCACGGAAGACACGGATGACACGCGTGGGGCGGCTGGGAAGGACCGACGTCGGAGCGCGTCGGCGAAGCGGCACGCCCCGACGGTCCTGGGACCGCCGGGGCGCCATCCGTGCTTACCCGGAATCGTGCGGGGCCCGCGAGCCCTGCACGGACCGTGCGGGAAGAACTACTTCGCGTACTCGCCGTGCAGCGAGGCTGCGCCGTCGCCGCCCTTGGCACCGCCGACCGTCGTGCTCCCGGGCGCCGCGGCCACCACCTCGCCGCAGACCCACCCGGGCAGCCCGCGCTCGCCGAGCACCCGCAGGAGGGGGTCGACCGACTCGGCCGGCACCACCGCGACCATGCCGACGCCCATGTTCAGCGTCTTCTCCAGCTCCAGCGTGGCCACGCCGCCGAGCGCGCCCACCGTCCCGAACACCGCCGGCGGGGTCCAGGTGCCGCGGTCCAGCCGCGCCTCCAGCCCGGCCGGGACGATCCGGGCGATGTTCGCCGCCACGCCGCCGCCGGTAATGTGCGAGAACGCGTGCACCTCGGCCGCGGCGATCAGCGCCAGGCAGTCCAGCGAGTAGATCCGGGTCGGCTCCAGCAGCTCCTCGCCCAGGGTGCGCCCGAACTCCGGCACCTCCCGGTCCAGCTCCCAGCCGGCCACTTCGAAGAACACGTGCCGCAGCAGCGAGTAGCCGTTGGAGTGGGCGCCGGAGGAGGCCATGGCGACCAGCACGTCGCCGGCCCGGACCCGGTCGGCGCCGAGCACCTTCTCGGCCTCGACCACGCCGGTGCCGGCCCCGGCCACGTCGTACTCCCCAGGCGCGAGCAGGCCCGGGTGCTCCGCGGTCTCCCCGCCGACCAGCGCGCACCCGGCGAGCACGCAGCCCTCGGCGATGCCCTTGACGATCCCGGCGACCACCTCGGGCACCACCTTGCCGGTGGCGATGTAGTCGGTCATGAACAGCGGCTCGGCCCCGCACACCACCAGGTCGTCCACCACCATGCCGACCAGGTCCCGGCCGATGGTGTCGTGCCGGTCCATCCGCTGCGCGATCGCGACCTTGGTGCCGACGCCGTCGGTGGAGGTGGCCAGCAGCGGCCGGTCGTACGCCTTCAGCGCCGAGGCGTCGAACAGGCCGGCGAACCCGCCGATGCCGCCGAGCACCTCCGGGCGGCGGGTCTTGGCGACCCACTCCTTCATCAGCTCGACCGCGCGGTCGCCGGCCTCGATGTCGACGCCGGAGGCGGCGTACGTGGCTCCAGACATGTGCGTTTCCTCAGATCTGTCGGCGTCGGCTCTCGGCGTCGGCGGGGTCGTCGGCGGGGTCGGCGTCGGAAGGCGGCGGTCTGTCCCGCTGTCCGGCTGGTCGGTCGGACTGGCCGGGCTGGTCGGGCTGGTCGGCCGGCTAGGGCCGGGACAGCGCGTCGGTGCGGGCCAGCGGATCGACCGCGATCTCCAGCAGGTGCTTGCCCAGCAGCTCCTCCTCGGGGAGGGCGATCGGGTAGACCCCGTCGAAGCAGGCCCGGCACAGCCGGTCGGCCGACTGGCCGGTGGCGGCGGTCATGCCGTCGAGGGTGATGTAGGCCAGCGAGTCGGCGCCTATCGACTTGGCGATCTCGTCGGTGTTCAGGCCGTTGGCGATCAGCTCGGCCCGGGTCGCGAAGTCGATGCCGTAGAAGCACGGCCACTTCACCGGCGGGGAGGAGATGCGCAGGTGGACCTCGGTGGCCCCGGCCTCGCGCAGCATCTTCAGCACCGCGCGCTGGGTGTTGCCGCGCACGATCGAGTCGTCGACCACGACCAGCCGCTTGCCCTCGATCACCTCGCGCAGCGGGTTCAGCTTCAGGCGCACGCCCAGCTGCCGCAGGGTCTGGCTGGGCTGGATGAAGGTCCGGCCCACGTAGGCGTTCTTCACGAAGCCCGAGCCGAACGGGATCCCGGACTGCTCGGCGAAGCCGATGGCGGCCGGCGTCCCGGACTCCGGGGTGGCGATCACCAGGTCGGCCTCCACCGGCGCCTCGCGGGCCAGGGTGCGGCCCATCTCCACGCGCGCGGCGTGCACGTTGCGGCCGGCGATGGTGGCGTCCGGGCGGGCCAGGTAGACGTACTCGAACACGCAGCCCTTGGGCTGGGGCTCGGCGAACTTGCGGGACCGCAGGCCGTTCTCGTCCACGGCGATCAGCTCCCCGGGTTCTATCTCCCGGATGAAGCCGGCGCCGACGGTGTCCAGCGCGGCCTGCTCGGAGGCCACGACCCAGCCGCGGTCCATCCGGCCCAGCATCAGCGGGCGCACGCCCTGCGGGTCGCGGGCCGCGTACAGGGTGGTCTCGTCCATCCACACCAGGGAGAAGGCGCCGCGCAGCTGCGGGAGCACCTCCACGGCCGCGTCCTCCAGGGAGCGGTCCGGGTAGGACGCGAGCAGCTCGGTCATCAGCCCGGTGTCGGAGGTCATGGCGTGCTTGTCGGTGACGCCGGTCACCGCGCGCCGCTCGGCGGCCAGCCGGGCCAGCTCGCCGGTGTTGGTCAGGTTGCCGTTGTGGCCCAGCGCCACGGCGCCGTGCGCGGTGGCGCGGAAGGTCGGCTGGGCGTTCTCCCACACCGAGGAGCCGGTGGTGGAGTAGCGGGCGTGCCCGATGGCCAGGTAGCCGCGCAGAGACTGGAGGGTGGCCTCGTCGAAGACCTGCGAGACCAGGCCCATGTCCTTGTAGACGAGGATCTGCTTGCCGTTGGAGACCGCGATGCCGGCCGATTCCTGACCGCGGTGCTGGAGCGCGTAGAGGCCGAAGTACGCGAGCTTCGCGACCTCTTCGCCGGGGGCCCAGACGCCGAAGACCCCACAGGCGTCCTGGGGTCCGGTGTCCTGGGGGTCTAGTTCGTGGGTGAGTCTGCCGTCACCGGGGCGGGAACCGGAATGGTGGATCACGCAATGAGTCTAAGCCACGGACTGTGATGATCCTCCCGACCGATGCACCGTTTGTTCGATTTATGTGGTGTTCATCCCATCAGTGGAAGGAACTCCTGGAGATCGGCGCGGGAGCCCGAGGCCGAGATCTTGGCCTCGGCCAGGGCTTCGTCCCAGGTCACGCGCCCGGCGGCGAGCCGCAGCCAGGTCTTCGGCGCGATCTCCACCACGTTGGGCGGGGTGCCGCGGGTGTGCCGCGGGCCGGGCACGCACTGCACGGCGGCGAACGGCGGGACCCGCAGCTCCACCGAGTTGCCCGGCACCTTGGCCGCCATCGCGTCGGCGAGCTGCCGGACGGTGATCGCCAGCGCCTCCCGGTCGTGCGGGAACTCCCGGCCGGTGGAGCGCTCCAGGTCGTCGCCGTGCACGACGGCCTCCACGATCCGCGAGACCAGGAAGTCGTCGAACCGCATCCCGCCGAAGCGCATGGCGATCGGCTCCTCGTCGCCGTAGCGGGCCATCACCTTCTCGGCCGCGGCCACCTCGTCGGCCAGCACCACGCCCTGCCCGACCAGCTCGCGGGTGCCGGCGTCGACCATCGAGGCGGCGGTCGGGCTGGCCGTCATCCAGTCGAAGACCTCGGCCTCGACCCCGGCCACCGGCTCGGCCGCGCGGACCTGGACGGTGTGCACGGTGAAGGCCACGTGCCCGACCAGGGTCCGCACGTCCCATCCGGTGAGCTTCGAGGGCTCGGCGAGCTGCTCCGGAGTGAGGGCGGCGGCGTAGTCGACATGGGCCCGCCACTGGTTCAGGACGGCCTGGCGGACCTTGGCCGGCTGGGGTCTGCGCGTCTTCGGCATGGGGTGAAAGGTAGTCCAGGCCGCCGACCGGCGAGCAGAGCCAATGGCGATGCTTTGGCCCGTATACGAGTTGGTTTGACATCCGAATAGCGGTACGGATCCGGAACCTCGCGGCAAACTCATCCAATCCGGTGAATCAGTGTCGCGAGTTGCGGTGATCTGCCTGATTCGCGACTACGGTGCTGTCACCGTGATCACCGCTGAGACCTCCCCCGCGCCCGCCGCCCCGCCGACCGCCGCCGCCCCGCCCGCTCCGGTGCGGGCCGCCCTGGCGGCCGCGATCGACGTGCAGGCGTACCGGATGGACCAGCTCTCGGCCGCGATCGTGCGCGCCACCGCGCAGGTGGCGTGGTCCGGGCGGGCCGCCGAGCGGTTCCGGGCCCGGGCCGCCGAGCGGTCGCGCGAGTGCCTGCAGCTCGCGGTGGCGCTGCGGGCCTCCGCGGACCGGGTCCAGGTGGCGGCGATGGGTCCGGCCCCGGACCGGGGCCCGGCGCACCTCGGCTCGGACCTCCGGCACTACCCGGCCGCGCAGGGCGGTCAGGGCCAGGGCGGTCAGGTCAGTCAGGTCAGTCATGTCAGTCAGGGCGGTCAGGGCGGTCAGCTCGGCCAGGTCAGTCAGGGCGGCCAAGTCGGCCAGCTCGGCCAAGTCGGCCGACGCGGACCCGCGCGATGACCGCCGCCGAGCCGGCGGCCGTCGGCGCCAGCTTCTACGTCCTCGGACCGGAGTTCGAGTGGCTGGCCTCGGCCTGGGAGGGCTTCGCCCGCGAGCTGGCCGAGGTCGGCACCCTGCTGCGGCACGTCGCCGAGGCCGCGGCCGACGACTCGTACCTGGCCCCGGAGTCCTCGGGGCTGGCCGCGCTGGAGTCCGCGACCGACCGGCTGGTGCGCGAACTGGTCGACGACGCGGCCCGGATCCGCCGCACGCACTACACGTACGAACAGGCCGACGCCGCGGTGCACGCCGCGATCCCGACCGTGCCGCCGTCCGCGCCGCTCACCGGCCAGGGCTACGACCTCCCGCTCGGCCCTCGCCCGGCCGGCTCCGCGCCGCCGTTCGGCGGCGCGCTGGAGGACGACCCGGCGCCGTACGTGTCCCGGAGCGCCGCCCCGGACGCGTTCTCCTACGCCACGATCGAAGAGTCCTCGGCCGGCGACTCCAACCTCTGGCATCCCGCCGAGCCCAAGGACCTCTCCGAGACCGCGCTCGGCACGCTGAGCCGCTTCCGCCGCCAGATCATGGCGCGCGCCGAGCATTGGGTTTCCCAGCGTGTGCCGTACAACCAAGGGGTCTGGCACGAGGGCTACCGCACCGACTGCGCGGGCTACGTCTCGATGTGCTGGGGTCTGCGCGACTCGATGGTGACGTCGACGCTGCCGCAGATCTCGCATCGGATCGCCAAGGACGATCTGCGCGCGGGCGATGCGCTGGTGAACACTGATGTCGCCACCGGCCACGTCATCCTGTTCGATCGC
Organism: Catenulispora yoronensis; assembly: GCF_039531695.1. Classification (NCBI taxonomy): domain Bacteria; kingdom Bacillati; phylum Actinomycetota; class Actinomycetes; order Catenulisporales; family Catenulisporaceae; genus Catenulispora; species Catenulispora yoronensis. The sequence goes on along the minus strand of NZ_BAAAQN010000024.1, from coordinate 116,463 downwards.
TGGGCCGACTATGCGCACAGTTCTTATGTGGGCTTCGAGCTGTGTCCTCAGGGGACGCTGCATCATGTGATCCCGTATCCGTACTACGGCGGGTTCGGCGCGTATGAGCCCTACCGCTACAACAATGTGGGTGACTGAGCCGCGCCGTGGATCTACCGTGGTCGCACTATGGCCCTGTTCGTACATCTGACGCCGGAGAAGAACGCGGCGCGCGTTCGCCGCTCCGGCCTGTCGCCGCAGAGCTGGTCGCGCAGTGAGGATCCGCGGCTGGGTATCTACTGCACGCCGCTGCTGCCGGACTACACGCTGACGCACCAGTGGTCTCGTGAGTTGATCCGCTTTAAGACACCGAACATGGTCGCGGTCCATTTCCGGATCCCCGACGACACTCCGGTGACGGTCGGGTACTACGGCAAGCCGCCGAAGCCGGTGACGGCTGCGCAGGCTGTGGCGCAGTTCCTGTCGCTGTCTCCTGAGGACACCCGCGGTTACGAGGTTTTCTTGCCACGCGGCGTCAGCGCTAAAGAGATCCGGCGCATCAAGTCTCTTCGGCGGCCGGTCGGCTGGCGCTATATGCCGAACGCGCATGGTCGGCGACCGTGCCCATGTTGTGTATGGCCCGGCGAGTACGGCGGCGCCAAGATCCGCAAACGCTCTACGGACTACAACGGTAGTGACACCCGCTCCCGCCAAGAGATTCTCGCCCGGCTGGCCACCGCACAGGACAGCACTGAGATAGTCGCGCTGCTGGACAGGCTCCGCGGGCGGCAGCAAGGCGATGTGTTCCGGGTGGCCCACCTCGTCGACCACCCGGACGCCGAAGTCCGCGAAGAACTCGCCTACGCACTCGCGGGATTCAGACCGAAGGTCGCCGCGGAGCTTCTGGAGAAGCTCCGCGGCGACCCGGTCAAAGCGGTCCGTGAGGCTGCGGGCGCCGATGAGGACGAGGACGGCTAGCGCCGCCGGGCCAACCGCGCCCGACGCCTACTGCGTCATCGGCACCGCGTGCGTGGACGGCCCGGGACGCTCGGTGTCGGCGGCGTCCGGGGTCTTCGCCGCGAACGGGTACTTCCCACCGGGGGTGAATCCGTCGATCACCACGTGGCCGGGCACCCCGATCACGCCGGCGGCCTGGTTGGCGATGGTGTTCGGCAGCGCCGCCGGACCGCCGAGCAGGTGCAGTGCGAACAGGCTCGCCGACTGGCTCCGCAGGTAGGACAGCAGCGCCGGGCTGATCCCGGCCGGGTCGGTGAGCAGCAGCGGCCCGCCGCGGTGGCCGACCATTGCGCCGCCGGACAGGGCGTCCGGCCAGGTGCCGCCGGTGGCCAGGGCCACGTCGGTGTTGCTGGTGAAGAAGGTCTGGGCGACCATCAGCGCGGTGGCGTAGCGGTCGTTGCCCGCCAGCTTGGTCCGGGTCACGGTGGACGGCCACTTCGGCAGCTTGCCGCCCTTGTACGCGGCGACCAGCGCGGTGTCCCCGGGGCCGCCGATGGTGACGATCGCGGTGCCGTTGGCCGCCGACCGGTCCGGGTTCAGCGCGTTCAGGTAGGCCGCGGTCTCCTTCGGCATGGTCGCGCCGCTGGTCAGCAGCACCGGCTCGCCGACCGCGCCGGCGGCCAGGGCGTCCGGGTAGTTGTCGCCGCTGGCGACCATGACCGTGCGCGGATTCGGGCTGATCTGCTTGGCGATCTGCACCGCGGTGTCGTAGCGGGTCTCGCCGGAGAGCCGGACCACGTGGTACGCGGACAGCGCCGAAGCCACCGCCGGCGACAACGCCGCGGTACCGCCGAGCAGGTACACGGTGCCGCCGGGCGCGAGCACCCGGCCGATCTCGGCCTTCACCGCCGGATCCAGCCGCGCCGGATCGGTGATCAGCAACGGCGCGTTCTTGCGCACGGCCAGCGCCGAACCGCCGAGCGCGTCGGCGAAGGTGTCGCTGCGGGACAGCACGACCGCCCCGGCGGTGACCCGCCGCGGGTCCCCGGCGTCGCCGTGGGCCGCGAAGTTCAGCTGCGAGGCCGCGACGGCGGTGGACACCCGGTCCGAGCCCCACTCGCGGATCACGTGCGAGTCGATGATCGGCGGGGTCCAGACCGGGGAGGTGGCGTTCGGGATCGACCCGACCGGCGCGCCGGTGGCGGCGTTGATCTCGACGACCTCGCGGTAGGCGGCATCCGAGTAGGCCAGGAGCTTCCCGTCCGGCGACCAGGACGGCTCGGAGACGTCGTCGGCGCCGTGGGTGAGCTGGGTCAGGCCGCTGGTGCCGTCGGCGCCGACGACGAACAGCTGGTGGACACCCGCGGAGTCGGTGCGGACGAAGGCGATTCGGCTGCCGTCAGGGGACGGGGTGCCCCAGTTCGCGTCGGCGATGAGCCGCTTGGCAGCTCCGTTGGCGTAGCGATAGAGGCTGCGGTCGGGGCTGGGGTGGTCCCCGGTGCTGTGGGCCACGGTCAGCAGCAGCGAGCCGTCGGGCAGGAAGCGCGGGTGCTCGAACTGTATGCGGTCCGACAGGGTGGCGGTCAGCTCCGGAACCTGGATTTGGATCTGGAAGTCGGCGTTCGAGGTGGCGGCGCTGCCGTCCGTGGGATACACGGAGACGAACGGGTCCGCCACGACGACTGTCGAGCCGTCGGGCGAGATCGCCGCCTCGGGCGGGATCTCGCTCAAACCCCCGTTGCGGACCAGGACCGGCTCACTGCCGTCCGGACGCGCCGCGTACAAGCCCTTGTCGTTGTAGTAGAACAGTCTGTTGCCCAGCGGACTCCAGGTCTGGACCGGTGATCTGTAGTCCTCGGCCGGTTCCTTGGCGACCACAGCGCCGTCGACGCCGCTGCCCGGGTTGCTGACAAGCGCGTCGCCCCGCTTGAAGCTGATCGGCGCGACACTGCCGACCGGCACACCGGGCGCGCCGGTGAGCTGCACCCCGGTCGGGGCGCCGGCCGGGAGTGGAACGGTGGCGTGGTAGCGCAACAGTCCGTGCAGGGGCCCTCCGCAGTTCGCCGAGAACTCGATCTGGGCGTTCGTGACGCGCCCCTCGGTGAAGGTCAGCTCATCGAACCTGAACGTGGACGAATAGCAGGTGCTGTAGCCCGTGAAATTGGCTGTCGGGGCCGGGCTGTCGGTCGTCGAGTAAGTCCGGCCGACCGTCAGCTCCTGGCCGGCGGGCGCGGTCACCAAGGACATCAGAGTGAGCGGAGTCCCGGCGGTCGGGATGTGCGAAACGTCGAATTCGATAAGGTCCGGCCTGCCGCCGATCAAAACCGTTTGCAGCGACCCGGGCCAGACGCCCGAGACGCCGTGGGTCACCCCGTTCGCCGATGATGAGTCGATGATCAGCTCGGTGTCGGCGTCGTTCGGCACGGCCGCGTGGGCCGACACCGCCGCATAGGGAACCGCCCCCAACAAAGCCAGCGCCCCCACAGCCATGGCCGACAGTCTCTGTGCGGGCACGCGCACCCCTCTCCGGTGAATAGGTCAAGATCAGGGAGCCTAAGCTAAAGCAGGAGGGCCCCCGCACAGCAGGGACCCTCCTAAGTACTTTTCCTACGTCAGGCGTCTACCACCGAGTGCCCGAACAGCTTCCGGAACGGCGCGGTGTGCGCCGCCCGCAGCTCGTCGAGCGGCACGGTGAACTGGCCTTGCACCTCCAGTGCGGTGCCGTCGACCACGCCCACGCGGGCCACCGGCAGTCCGCGGGCCACGCACATGTCCGTGAAGCGCAGCTCCTCGCTGCGCGGCACGGCCACGACCGCGCGGCCCGCCGACTCGGAGAACAGCGCGACGAACGGGTCCAGCGGGGCGCCCTCGGCGTCGGTCTCGGGGAGCACCAGGCGGGCGCCGTGGCCGCCGCGCAGGCAGCTCTCCACGACCGCCTGGGCCAGGCCGCCGTCGGAGAGGTCGTGCGCGGCGGACAGCATGCCGTCGCGGGAGCCGGCGATCAGGACCTCGCCGAGCACCTTCTCGCGGGCCAGGTCCACGCGCGGGGGCAGGCCGCCGAGGTGGCTGTGCACCTCGTGCGCCCATTCCGAGCCGCCGAACTCGTCGCGGGTGTCGCCGAGCAGCAGCAGGATCTCGCCCTCGCGCTCGAAGGCCGACCGGGTGCGGCGGTCGACGTCGTCGATCACGCCGAGCACGCCGACCACCGGCGTGGGGTGGATGTTCGTCTCGCCGGTCTGGTTGTAGAACGACACGTTGCCGCCGGTGACCGGGGTCCCCAGCTCCAGGCAGGCGTCGGCCAGGCCGCGGCAGGCCTCGGCGAACTGCCACATGACGTCCGGGTCCTCCGGCGAGCCGAAGTTCAGGCAGTCGGTGACGGCCAGCGGCTTGGCGCCGGTGGCGGCCACGTTGCGGTAGGCCTCGGCGAGCGCCAGCTGCGCGCCGGAGTAGGGGTCGAGCTTGGCGAACCGGCCGTTGCCGTCGGTGGCCAGCGCGACGCCGAGCGAGGTGCCGGGCCGGGCGGCGTCCAGGCGCACCAGGCCGGAGTCCTCGCCGTGGCCCAGGACGGTGTTGCCCTGCACCCGGTGGTCGTACTGCTCCAGGGCCCAGCTCTTGTCGGCCAGGTTCGGCGAGCCGACCAGGCGCAGCAGGGTGGCGCGCAGCTGCTCGGCGTTCGCCGGGCGGGTCAGCCGCTCCGGGGTCGGGGCGTCGGCCTGGAGCGCGTCCTGCCACTGCGGGCGGGCGAAGGGCCGGTTGTAGACCGGGCCCTCGTGGGCCAGGGTGCGCGGCGGGACGTCGACGATCAGCTCGCCGTGCCACCACATGCGCAGCCGGCCGCTGTCGGTGACCTCACCGAGCGCGGTGGCGGTGACGTCCCACTTCTCGCAGACCGCGAGGAAGGCCTCGACCTTGGCCGGCTCGACGACGGCCATCATCCGCTCCTGCGACTCCGACATGAGGACTTCCTCAGGGGTCAGCGTCGAGTCGCGCAGCGGGGCCAGGTCCAGCCGGACGTCCATGCCGCCGGTGCCGGCCGCGGCCAGCTCGGTGGTGGAGCAGGTCAGGCCGGCCGCGCCCAGGTCCTGGATGCCGACGACCAGGTCGGCGGCGAAGATCTCCAGGCAGCACTCGATGAGCACCTTCTCCATGAACGGGTCGCCGACCTGCACGCTGGGGCGCTTGGCCGGGCCGTCCTCGTCGAAGGTGGCGCTGGCCAGCACCGAGGCGCCGCCGATGCCGTCGCCGCCGGTGCGGGCGCCGAACAGGATCACCTGGTTGCCGGGGCCGGGGGCCTTGGCCAGCTTGATCTCGTCGGCCCGCATGACGCCCACGCACAGCGCGTTCACCAGCGGGTTGCCCAGGTAGCAGGGGTCGAAGACGATCTCGCCGCCGATGTTCGGCACGCCCAGGCAGTTGCCGTAGCCGCCGACGCCGGCCACCACGCCCGGCAGCACCCGGGCGGTGTCCGGGGCGTCGGCCGGGCCGAAGCGCAGCGGGTCCATGACGCCGATCGGCCGGGCGCCCATGGTCAGGATGTCGCGGACGATGCCGCCGACGCCGGTGGCCGCGCCCTGGTAGGGCTCGACGTAGGAGGGGTGGTTGTGCGACTCCACCTTGAAGGTGACGGCCAGACCCTCGCCGACGTCCACGACGCCGGCGTTCTCGCCCGGGCCGACCAGCAGCGCGGCGGTCTTGGGGGCCTTCTCGCCGAACTGGCGCAGGTGCACCTTGGAGGACTTGTAGGAGCAGTGCTCGGACCACATGACCGAGTACATGGCCAGCTCCGAGGAGCTGGGGCGGCGGCCCAGGATCTCGCGGACCCGCAGGTACTCGTCCTCGGTCATGCCGAGCTCGCGGAACGGCTGCTTGACGTCCGGACTGGCCTCGGCCTTGGCGACGGTGTCGAAGGACGCCGCGGTGTCCTGGAACACGTCGGTGGTGTCGAAGACGTGCTCGGAGTGCTCGGAGGAGGTGCCGGTGCTCATGCGGAAACCAAGCTCTTGAGGATCGAGGTGAAGAACGGCAGGCCGTCGGTGCCGGGGCCGGGGTAGGGCCCGGTCAGGTCGTCGATGGCGTACTCCGGGTGCGGCATCAGGCCGACGACGTTGCCGGCGGCGTTGCTGATGCCGGCGATGTCGCGCGCGGCGCCGTTCGGGTTGGCCGTGTAGCGGGCCAGGACGCGGCCCTCGGCCTCCAGCGCGTCCAGGGTGCGCTCGTCGGCGACGAAGCGGCCGTCCATGTTCTTGATCGGGATGACCGCCTCGGCGCCGGCCTCGTAGTCCGAGGTCCAGACGGTGCGGTTGTTCTCGATCCGCAGCTTCACGTCGCGGTTGATGAAGTGCAGGTCGCCGTTGCGGATCATCGCGCCTTCGAGCAGGTGCGCCTCGCACAGCACCTGGAAGCCGTTGCAGATACCCAGGACCGGCAGGCCGTCGCGGGCCGCGTCGATGATCGGGTCCATCACCGGGGAGAACCGCGCGATGGCGCCGGCCCGCAGGTAGTCGCCGTAGGAGAAGCCACCGGGGAGCACGACCGCGTCCACCTGGTGCAGGTTCTTGTCACGGTGCCACAGCTTCACCGGCTCGGCCCCGACCGCCGCGGCGGCGCGCAGCGCCTGCTGGTCGTCCAGGGTGCCGGGGAAGGTGACGACGCCGATACGGGCCGGCATCAGGCGTTCTCGGCGGTGTCGGCGGGGGCGCCGCCGGCCGTGAGCACCGTGACCTCGAAGTCCTCGATCACGGTGTTGGCCAGCAGCTTCTCGGCCATCGCGGCCGCGGTGGCCTTCAGGGTCGCCGGGTCGGCGTCCTCGAGCTCCAGCTCGAAGCGCTTGCCCTGGCGGACGTTGGTGACGGAGTCGAAGCCCATTCGAGGCAGTGCGCGCTGCACCGCCTGCCCCTGGGGGTCGAGGATCTCGGGCTTGAGCATGACGTCGACGAGGACGCGGGCCACGGGTACTCCCATTCGCTTCAGCCGCGGCACGTCCGCGCCGCGGCTACTGGGTGGCGGTGATCCCCAGTCTACCGGCGGTTATGGATGGTCCCGGCCGGGCGAACACCCGCACGAGTCCGGCCGTCCGGGCCGCCGTGACCGCCCAGGCGCCGACCAGCAGGACGTACAGCGCGGCGGCGAGGGCGGCGTACGCGGTCAGGCCGGTGTGGCGCCACAGGCCGGCGGCGCCGGTCACGCAGGTGCCGACCGGGAAGGTGAAGGCCCACCAGGTGAGGGCGAACGGCATGCCCTTCGCCAAGGCCTCGACAACCATCAGCGACGCGATGAGCAGCCAGATCATGGCGAAGCCCAGCACTGGGACGCCGTAGGCCACGGCGAGCGGCCGGAGCAGGGCCGCCGCCTGCGGGCCCACCGCGCCGGGCGCGACATCGGCGAGGTTGTTGACGGCGGTCACCGACTGCCCGAGCGGGCCGAGCACCAGGAACAGGCCCGGGGTGGCGGCCAACGCCCCGACCCGGTGGTGGACCAGCTTGCCGAAGATCAGCGGGAGGATCACGAGGGTCGCCAGCAGGCTGATGCCGAACATCGCGTAGCAGCCGAAGACCATGGTGGCGCGGGCCTGCCCGGCGGCCAGGTGCGGGACCAGCTGCGGACCGGTGGCGGCCGAGACCATCGGCGGGACGACGGGCAGCAGCCACGCCGGGGCCGCACTGCCCGGCGGCAGCTCGTGGCGGGTCATCATCAGGTACGGCACGACCACGGCGGTGGCCAGGCCGACCAGGGTGCCGGCCAGCCACAGCGGCCAGGCCAGACCGAGCGCGGCGCCCTCCCCGATCCAGCCCCTGCCGACGATCATGGTCCCGGCCGCGACCGCGGTCATCGCCATGGACAGGCAGCCGTAGAAGGGGGCGACGGCCGGATCGAGCAGGTCGCGGCGGGCCTGGTCGGCGTGCCAGCGCCAGTGCGCGGCGCGTGCCAGGAGGACCACGGCCAGCCAGAGGGTCGCGGCGGCCCAGACCAGGGTGATCGCGAAGCGGGGGACGCCGGAGGCGAAGCCGGGCAGCGTGGCGCCGGCGTTGGCGACGATGGCGGTGCCCATGACGGAGGCGTACCAGTTCGGGCCTATGGGGCGGAAGGCGGCGCGGAGGTGCTTGGCGGTGGGGTTCGCGGTACCGGGCTTGGCCGGGACGGGGTTCGCGGGTGCGGAGGCGTGGTGCTTCGGAGGGATGAGGACCTGCGCCGTGTCAGCCATACCTCAAGGCTCAGCCCCGGCGGTGTCCGCCACTAGCCCCCGATCAAGGATGGGGTCATAGGCAGACTCTATGACCCGACCCTGTGACCTGTGCCTCTTAGTCGAACTTCTCGCCGGTCAGGCGCTCGTAGGCCTCGACGTAGCGGGCCCGGGTGGCCTGCACGACCTCCTCCGGCAGGGCCGGCGGCGGGGTGTCGGACTTGCGGTCCCAGCCGGAGGCCGGGGAGGTGAGCCAGTCGCGGACGTACTGCTTGTCGTAGGAGGCCTGCGGGCGGCCGGGGCGCCATTCGTCGGCGGGCCAGAAGCGGGAGGAGTCCGGGGTCAGCACCTCGTCGGCGAGCACCAGCGTGCCGCCGGGCAGCCGGCCGAACTCGAACTTGGTGTCGGCGAGCAGGATGCCACGGCCCTCGGCGATGTCGCGGGCGCGGCTGTAGACGGCCAGCGTCAGGTCCTTCAGGCGGGCCGCCAGTTCGGGGTCGGCGATCCGCTCGGCCATCTCCTCGAAGCTGACGTTCTCGTCGTGCGCCCCGACCTCGGCCTTCATCGCCGGGGTGAAGATCGGCCGGTCCAGGCGCGACCCGTCGACCAGGCCGGCCGGCAGCGGCACTCCGTTGGCGGTGCCCGTCTGCTCGTACTCGGCGAGCCCGGACCCCGTCAGATAGCCGCGCGCCACGCACTCCACCGCGACCATGTCCAGCCGCCGGCACAGCATCGCGCGCCCGCGCAGCTCGTCCTTGTACGGCGCGAGCTCCGCCGGGAACTTGTCCACGTCGGCGGTGATCACATGGTTCGGCACCAGGTCGGCGAGCTGCCCGAACCACCACATCGACAGCTGCGTCAGGATCCGCCCCTTGTCGGGGATCTCGCTCTCCAGCACGTAGTCGTACGCGGAGATCTTGTCCGAGGCGACGAGCAGCAGATCGTCCCCGACCGCGTACAGGTCTCGGATCTTGCCGCTGGCGAGGTGGTTCAGGCCGGTGATCACGGGATCAGCGTACCGGCGGACGCGGCGATCCTTCGATCGGCGTAGCCGGGGGCGGTACGGGGCGCCACCGGGCGCCGGACGCCGATTGTTTCACGGGAAACAGTCATAACAGAATGCTGATGGCCTGGTCAGCGGGGCGGAGCAGCACGTCGGGGCTGCGGACAAGGGTCTGCGGCCCCGACGGTTGCACGAGTCTCGGCGGCCGGATCGGCCGCCGTCAGCTCAGCTTCGCCAGCTTCTCGAACATCCCGTCCAGGCGCTGTACGAAGCGCTCCGGCCGGGTGGCCTCGTCCAGGCGGGCCTCGTCGATCTCCAGGCCGGCGGTAGCGGCCTCCTCGCGGAGGGTCTCGCGGAACGGGCGGCCGGTCTCCCAGGTCTTCATCGAGGCGCGCTGGGTCAGCGGGTAGGCCTGGGTGTCGCGCTCCAGGCCCATCTCCACCAGCTCCAGCAGGACCGTGGAGGAGTAGACGAGGCCGCCGGTGGAGTCCAGGTTGGCGCGCATCCGGTCGGGGTCCACGACCAGGCCGCTCATCAGGCGGATGGTCAGGTTCAGCATGTAGTCCAGGGCGATCGAGGCGTCCGGGAGGGCGATGCGCTCGGTGGAGGAGTGCGAGATGTCGCGCTCGTGCCACAGCGGGATGCCCTCCATCACCGGGACGATCTGGGCACGGACGATGCGGGCCATGCCGGCCAGGCGCTCGGAGATGATCGGGTTCTTCTTGTGGGGCATGGCCGAGGAGCCCTTCTGGCCCTTGCCGAACGGCTCCCACAGCTCGCGGACCTCGGTGCGCTGGCCGTGCCGCACCTCCAGCGCGATGGCCTCCAGCACGGTGGCCATGATCGCCAGCGCCGAGGTCCACTCCGAGACGCCGTCGCGCAGGATCACCTGGGTGGACACGTCGGCGGCGGTCAGGCCCAGCTTGTCGGCGACGAAGACCTCGATCGCCGGGTCGATGTTGGAGTAGGTCCCGACCGCGCCGGAGATGGCCATCACGCCGACCGCCTCGCGGGCCCGGCGCAGCCGGTCCCGGGAGCGGGCGACGCCGAACGCGAAGTCGGCGACCCGGTGGCCCCAGACGTCCGGCTCGCCGTGGATGCCGTGGGTACGGCCGACGCGCAGCGTGGCCCGGTGCGCCAGCGCGTGGTCGCGCAGCACCGCGACCAGCTGGTCGGCCTTGGCCAGCAGCAGGTCGGTGGCCTCGGTGAGCTGGAGCGCCAGCGCGGTGTCCAGCAGGTCCGAGGAGGTCATGCCGAAGTGCACGAAGGCGGCGGCCTCGCGCGGCTCGGTGTTGTCGGCCCAGGCCGACAGGAACGCGATCACGTCGTGCTGGGTGACGGCCTCGATCTCGGCCACCGCCTCCGGCGTCGGCGGCGCCGCCCGGCGCACCGGCTCCACCGCGGACTCCGGAATCGTGCCGGCCGCCGCGTGCGCCTCGACGACCAGCGTCTCGACCCGCGCCCACAGCTCGTACTTGTGGGCCTCGGACCACACGCGGCCCATCTCGGGGAGGGTGTAACGCTCGATCATGGCGGCCTTCCTTGGCTGTGCGGGCTCAGACCCTGTGCGGGCTCAGACCGACCTGTACGGGCTCAGACCTGTGCGGCCTCGGACGCGGGAGGCGCCGAGGCCGCGCCGGGCGGCGCACCCCCGGGCGGGGGAGCCGCGCCGGCGCGAGGTCTCGTCACCCGATTGTCCCAGGACGCCGCCCGCGCTCCTAACCGGTGCAGGTCAGGCGGTGGGGAGCGGCCCGGGCCGGACCGGTTTCGCCGGCCGCCGATGCTGCCTGGTTCTGTTGGCCGCTGCCCATTTTGATAGTGGCTGGGCAGCCGGTCGCGATGCCGATTCATCCTGCTGGCCGCCGGTTTCGATGGCGGCCGCCGTCCGCCGCGCTTGGCGGCCTCGACGAGATGCCAGGCCGCGCCGGTGTCGCCCTTGCCCTGCTTGCGGGTGCTCGAGGCGGCGTGCACCACCACGTCGGCGCCGGCCAGCGCCTCGTCCAGCCCGGTCCCGTCGGCCAGGTCGCCGACCACCCATTCGCAGGAGCCCACCGAGCCGTCGCGGCCTGCCGCCGGTGGACCCGGCGACGCTGCCCGGGTTCGAGGCGGCCGACCCGGTTCGGACCGGCCGCCCATCAGGCACCGCCCCCGGTCTTGGCGCCGGTCCAGCGGGCGGCCATGGCGCGGGCGATCCCGGTCAGCCAGTCCCGGCTCGCGGCGGTGCTCAGGTCCAGCGGTCCGGTGCCGGTACGGGTGACGGTCAGCTCCAGGACCGTGTCGCCGAAGCGGACGTTCACGCGGACCGTTCCGGCACCCGGCTGGTCCTCGACGAAGGCGTCGTCGCCGATCCCGGACGGCAGGTCGATCACGAAGTCCCGGGAGTACGGGGCTCCGGGGGTGACATCGCAGCCGCCCTGGCTGGAGGCCCGGGCGTCGCGCATGGTCGCCGCGCCGGTGCCCTTCGGCAGGCGGTACTCGCCCTCGAAGCCGCCGACCGGGGAGCCGTCGGCCAGCCGGCCGACGTAGTTCTGGCCGCGGCCGGGCGCGAGGCCGAAGATGCTGCGGTCCGGGGGCACCCGTTGTCCATGACGAACTCCCCGGTGGTGACCTGGCCTTCGGTCTGGTCGAAGTTCCAGTCCGGACCCAGGTCGGCCGGCATCAGCAGCCTGCCGTCGGCGTTCGGCGCCGGCCGCGGGTCGAAGACCGGGGCGATCGCCGGATCGGACAGGGCCGCCCGGAAGCGGTCCGCGGACCAGGGCGAGGGCGTCACCACCGACTCCGGGGCGACGGGCGTGGCCGGGTCGGGGCCGCCCGGCTCCGGGTAGTCCCAGCCGATGACGGAGACCACGTTCCCGGAGCCGAAGATCCGGATCGCCACTGTCTCGGTGCCCGCGCCGAAGGCGGCGCTGGTGGTCTGGACCCGGGAGCCGTCGGCGAGCACCGTGGTGCGGCAGGCGGACCAGGCCGGCATCGGGGACGAGGCCCGCTCCATCCCCAACCGGAATCCGAGGTCCACCGTGAGCCCGCACGGCTGCGGCACCACGGCGCCGCCCATGGCGACGACCGGCTGACGCAGGACATTCACGTCCCGGTAGAACATATAGGCCAGCCGGGCCCGCTGCACCGACAGGGAGGCGCCGTTGTCGGCGGGCTCGCGGTACCAGGCCGAGTCCATGAACAACGCTTCGGCGTCCTTCAGGGCCGGGTCGTCGTCCCCGACGATCCGGGGCGGCTGTTCCCCGGAATCCCGGGCCCGCAGATGGGACCGGTCCGGATCCAGGGACCCGATCAGCGCCGCCGCGTCGACCGCGGCAGCCTGCGGCACGTTGTCGTGGTAGTCGAACTGCCCGCCCCCGCCGGTGACGTCCACGTAGTGGAAGGCGTCCCGCAACGCGCGGCCGCCCCAGCCGCCGGCCGGTCCGGGCGCCGCGCCGAGGTCGACGGTGCCGGCACCCAGCGTCATCGCCACGGCGACGGTCACGGCGACCATCCCGAGCAGCCCGCCGCCGGTACCCGCCAGCCGGCGGTGCCGCCGCCGGTCGCCGGCCCGGGTGAGGGCCGCGACGTCGGTGTCGTACCCCGGCTCGGCCGCGCCGCGGGCAGCTTCGAAGAGGTCGCGAGCCCACTCGAGGTCGGCGTCGGTGACAACCGGGTCAGCGTTGTCCAGACCAGAGCTGTCCAGACCGGCGCTGTCCAGGTCAGAGACATCCGGGCCGGTGATTTCCGGCTTCGCGTTGGTTATGTCGGTGTTGTCCGTGCTCCCGGTGATCCCGGTGCCCTCGGTGATTCGGGTGCCCTCGGTGATCCCGGCGTCCCCGGCGCCCTCGCCCATCAGGGTCATGCCTTCCTTTCCGTCCTCGTGTACCGATCGGGGCGGGCGGCGTGCGCGGGGCTCGCGAGTACCGCGCGCAGCGCCGTCAGCCCCCGGGCCGTCTGACTCTTCACGGTGCCGGTCGTGCACCCGAGCAGCCGGGCGGTCTCCTCCACGCTGTGGTCCTCCCAGAACCGCAGCACCAGCGTCGCCCGCTGCCCCGGCGGCAACGCGCGCAGCGCGGCGACCAGGGCGTCCCGGGTGGTCAGGGCCTCGGCCGGGTCCGGCTCGGCGCCGCGCCCGGCCCGCTCGGCGCGGCTCTCGGCGGGGTCCGGCAGCCCGTCGGAGGCCGGGAACTCCCGGCGCCACCGGGCGTGCCGCTTCTCGTCGATGCAGGTGCGCAGCAGGGTGCGGCGCAGGTAGGCGTCCAGGTCCTCCCGGCGTCGTATCCGGCCCCATGAAGCGTGCAGTTTGATGAAGGCGACCTGCACCAGGTCCTCCGCCTGGTGCCAGTCCCCGCACATCAGGTAGGCGGTGCGACGCAGCGCCGGGGTCCGGGCCGCCACCAGGGCGCCGAACTCCCCGTCGTCGGGTCTGCCTGGCATGCCCAAGAGCCGCATTTACCGCCCCCTCGTGTCCGTCGTGTCCGTCGTGTGTCCGTCGTGCAGTTTCACCCAGTACACGAGAGTGGAGTCGCATCAGGTTGTCACGGGGTCCGCTACCGTTCTGCCATGGGACGTGGACGGGGGGATTTCGGGCTCTGGACGGCCTGCCTGGCGGGCGTCTGGCTGACGGTCGCCGGGCTGATCGCGGTCGCGCTGGTGGGCTGGGCGCCGGCCGCCGGGGCCGGCACGTCGGCCGCCGCCGCCGGGGTCACCGCGCCCACCGCGCCCACCGCGCCTGCGGTCCCCGGCGCGGCCCCCACCGCCGCCACGCCGGCCCCGCCCTCGCACTACGAGGCGGTCCGCGACCAGGTGGTCGCCAAGCTGGACGAGACCGACCCGGCCCAGGCCCTCGCGCTGCTCCAGCAGATCGTCGACGACCACCCGGACATCTCCCGGATCTGCCACCCGATCGCCCACGACCTCGGCCACGCCGCGCTGGAGAAGTACGCGTACGACTTCAAGAAGGCGATCTCGTTCCAGGACGGCGTCTGCGGCAACGGCTACCTGCACGGCGTCGTCGAGCACGCCGTGCTGCACGCCCCGGACCCCGAGCAGGCGCTGCACACCCTGTGCGCGCCGGAGCTCGACGGCTCCTGCCTGCACGGGATCGGCCACGGCGCGATGTTCGTCGCCGACATGGACCTGCCCAAGGCGCTGTCCTTCTGCGACTGGTTCGGACAGCCCGGCCAGCGCACCGCCTGCGCCGAAGGCGTCTTCATGCAGAACTTCGAGGTCGACGTCCCCGGAGTGAAGAACAGCTCCTGGCTTAGGGCGTCCGACCCTATGTATCCGTGCGCGCAGCAGGCCGCGCGCTATCAAGGGCCGTGCTACTACTACGCGCCTCAGTATTACCTGTCGATACATGCAGACCAGTACGCGGACGGCCTTAAGTGGTGCCGCACCGCGGCCAACACCTCCGCAGTCGCCTCCTGCACCATGGGCCTGGGCAGCAGGATCATGAAGTACAACATCGACCAGGTCGCGTTCTCCGAGGCGCAGTGCGCGACGGAGACCGACAGGGCGCTGCGGGACGTCTGCGTCCGCGGGCTGACCAGCTACTACATGGTGCACTTCAACGACCCGAAGGCCGGGATGAGGCTGTGCGTGCAGCTGACGGCCGCCGTGGACGTGACGACCTGCAAGTCGGCAGCCACCGCCGCCGTGTCGAGCCGCGACTAGGGCGCCCGGCTCGACACAGCCCGACCGGCCGCCACCGGCCGCGACCGGCTACGTTTTCGGGACCTGCACCCGCAGTACCCCGCCGGCAACGCTGACCGGGAAAGCCATCAGCGGATCCTTGGCCGGGCCGTTGATGACCGCGCCGCTCCGGGGATCGAAGGTGGACCCGTGGCAGGGGCAGGCGAGAACGCCCTTGGCCTGGTCGACGCCGATCGGGCACCCGGCATGAGTGCAGATTCCGCTGCACGCCTTGTAGCCGCCGTCGGCCGTGCGCGCGACGAAGACCGGATCGCCACTCGGCGCCGTCAGCCGGGCCGCGCCGGTGGCGGGGATGGAGGCGGTGGCGATTTCGAGGCCAGGCGCGGTGACGTTTGTAGCGTTCGGCGTATTAGCGTTCGACCGCAGTTGCGCCTGCGGGCTCTGCGCGGAGCGGCCGGACCGCCCCAGCTTGCCGACCGCGGCCGCTCCCAGCATCGCGACACCCCCGGTGATCCCGGTTGCCGCTGCACGCTTAAGGACTACGCGCCGAGAGTCTCCGCTACTGGAGGAACGGCGCGGCAGGAACTCCTCCGAGCGGACCGCTGCCGCCTGGCCCTTCGACGCGGTCGCCAGCCAAGTGTCCAGCGACCACCTCGAAGGACCGGCCAGGGCAAGCGTCAGGAACGCGACCGCGAAACCCAGATCGGAGCCGAGGTAGTACGGATCGGTATTCCAGCTGACGGTCAGATAAAAGGTCAGCGCGAGCGCCACACCCCCGGCCGCGGCCAGGCGGGTCCACAGGCCCAGGAGCGTGCCGAGCGCCACCGCGAGTTCCCCAAAGGCAATGAGCAGACCGAACACTAAAGGGTGGCCGTGCGCGGGCCCCAGCGCGAACCCGATCGGCGAGCTGTGCTTCAACGCCGCGGTCTGCACGGCGAACGAGCCGGACGCCGAGGCATCAAGAAACGCCGGATCGTGGAGCTTTTGGAACGCGGCGTACAGGTAAGTCACGCCGAGATAGCCCCGCAGCGGGAGCAGATAGACAACCGGGTCCAGTTGGCGACCGGGATCACGCATGGGATTCCTCAAGATCGGGATGGCGTCCTCATCTTAGGGACGTTCCCGACCTGTTCAGGTTGCGTTTGGCCCTGCCTCAGCTCGCGTTGCGCGCCAACCAGTCCGAAAGGCGGGAGACGTCGCCGGTATCGGCGAGCGCGGCCGCTATGTCATGGATCGGCACCAGGTCACCCGCGCGATCGCGCAGCACCGGCCCGTCGAGCCAGTCCAGCCCCCAGGCCGCGAGCCGGGCCTCGACCAGCCGGACCGCCAGATAGGCGGCGAGGCGGTCGGTATCGGGCTCCTGGAACAGTTCCGGGAACGGCTCCGCGACCAGTTCCGAGGACGGTTCCAGGGACTGCTCCCATGAGCGCTCGTGGGCCTGCTCCGGGATCAGCGCCCCCTCGATCCCGTCGCCGAGCTCCTCCTCCGACCCGCGGGCCGTGCGCGGACCCGGAATCCGCGAGACCGCCCGCGGGCCGCCGTCCGCTTCGCCGCGCCGCGCCCCCGGCACGCCGGCCTCGGCGATGAGCGTCCGTATCCGCTTGGCCGCGGGGTGTTCCTCCGGCACCGTCCCGGCCTGCCGCACCAGCTCCGGCTCGGTCACCGCCGCGACATAGCGTTCCCAGGACACGGTGCGCTCGATCCGCCGGCCGTCGAACAGCTCCGCGGCCATCAGCGACGCGCGCGCGTCCACCGCCCCGGGCTCCTCCAACAGGTCGCACGCCGGACGCTCGCTCAGCCGCGTCGCCAGCGAACCGGCCATCCGGTCCCGGCGCCCCAGGGAGGTCAGCGCGCCGACCAGCGCCACGTTCAGCCCCACCGGGCAGTACCCGGACTCCCACGCCGGCTGCGCCAGCCGGGTCAGCACCCGGTCCCAGCCGGCGGCGGCCATGTTGATCTGCTCGTGGGCATAGGCGCGAGCGGCGGGCTCGATCATCCGCGAGGCCGCCACCGCCTCCCACGCCACGACCCGTTCCAGCACCTCGGCCCGGGCCTCGAAGTAGGCGGCCAGCCGCCGCCGGGTGTTCGGCAGCACGCGCAGCGTCCGGCCGGGCCGCCCGCGCAGCGCGCACACCGCCCGCGCCGCGAACGCGCGCGCCCGCACGATGCGCTCGTCCCCGGCCGCCGCCATCCCGGCCACCAACGGGGCCAGCAGCCCGCGCAGCTCGCTGACCCGCAGCCACCACAGGAACGGCGCGCCGATGACCAGCACCGGCCCGCCGGGGCGGGGATCGAGCCAGGCGTCGCAGTCCGGGGACAGCTCGATCCCGGCCGGCGTCGGCACCTGAAGTTGCAGGGCCAGCTGCCGCACCAGCAGCTCCAGCTCGGGGGCGGACTCACTGCTCAGCGGCACCGTCTTCGGCAACACCGCGGAGCTCCGATGAACACGCACCGCGGGCAGCGCCCACAGCACGCACACCACAGCCGCGGCCGCCAACACCCCGGGGGCGTCGGCGGTCCAACCGCGCTCATGGACCACGGCGACCAAGGCCGCACAGACCGCCGCGGCGCTCATGGCGTACCCGGCTATTAACCAGGCGCGGACGCGCAGTAGCGCGCGAGCCGCCCTGTGGGCGCTCACCCGCGCCGTGGTCGCAGTCACCGTGCTGATGGATCCCCCAAGCGTCCAGGCCGCTTACGAGCCTGTTGCGAAGGCTAGCGCGAAAGCCCGGGGGAGGTCAGCAGCGTGGCTTGAATACACACTTTCGGATGGACCAGGAAGGGATTGAGGCCACGCCTCGGCGTGTCAGGCTGTTGCCTTCGCCGCGATGTCGGTACGGTGCTGCGCCCCGTCGAAACGCACAGCGGCGACACCCTTATATGCCTTCGCGCGCGCAGCGTCGATATCACCCGCGACGGCGGTGACGGCCAGCACCCGACCACCCGACGTCACCAGCACACCCTCGGCATCGCGCTTGGTCCCGGCCTGGTTCACGACGGTGTCGAGCTTCTCCGCCTCGTCGATGCCGGTGATGGCGTCGCCGCCCCGAGGCGTGCCGGGGTAGCCGGCGGCGGCCAGCACCACGGTGACCGCGGCGCCGTCGCGCCAGCGCGGGGCGGGAACGTCGGCGAGCGTCCCAGTAGCGGCTGCGTAGAGCAGCTCGGACAGCGACGACTCCAGCATCGCCAGCACGCTCTGCGTCTCGGGGTCGCCGAAGCGGGCGTTGAACTCCACGACGCGCAGGCCCTTGGCGGTCAGCGCCAGCCCCGCGAACACCAAGCCCGCGAACGGAGTGCCGCGCCGGCGCATCTCGTCCACCAACGGCTGGATGACGGTGTCGACGACCTCTTCCGTCAGCCCTTCCGGCGCCCACGGCAGCGGGCAGTAGGAGCCCATACCGCCGGTGTTCAGCCCGGTGTCCCCGTCCCCGATCCGCTTGAAGTCCTGCGACGGCATCATCGGCACGACGGCCGCGCCGTCGGTGATGCCGAACAGCGACACCTCGGGCCCGTCGAGGTACTCCTCGATCACCACCCGGCCGCAGGCCCGCGCATGCGCCAGCGCCTCGTCGCGGTCCTCGGTGACGACGACACCCTTGCCCGCCGCGAGCGCGTCGTCCTTGACGACGTAGGGGAAGCCCACGAACTCGTCGAGCGCCTTGTTGTACTCGTCCTCGCTCTGGCACACGTAGGACTTGGCGGTCGGAATACCGGCAGCCGCCATGACTTCCTTCGAGAAGGCCTTCGACCCCTCCAGCACCGCCGCCGCCCTGGACGGCCCGAACACCGGGATCCCCGCCTCCCGCACCGGATCCGCGACCCCCGCCACCAACGGCGCCTCCGGTCCGACCACCACGAGGTCCACGCCGAGCTCCACCGCGAGATCGCGCACCGCGGCCGGGTCCAGCGCGTCCACGGCCCGAAGCTCCGCCACCTCGGCGATGCCCGGATTGCCCGGAGCGCAGTAGAGGGCGGTGACGGCGGGGTCGGCACTGAGGGCGCGGGCGATGGCGTGCTCGCGGCCGCCGTTGCCGATGACGAGGACCTTCATGGTCGTTAGGGTACCGGCGGGGAAGATGGACAGCCCAAACTGCGCAGCCTAAACTGCGCAAATGGAGGCAACCACCCCCGATCCCGCCCAGGCCGCCCGCGCCCTCCGCGTCCTCGTCGGACGCCTGCGCCGCCGCCTGCGCGAGGTCGACGACGTCCACGAGCTGACCGCCTCCCAGCTCGCCGCGCTGGGCCGCCTCGACGCCGACGGCCCGGCCTCCACGAGCGACCTGGCCAAGGCCGAACGCGTCCGGCCCCAGTCCATGGCCGCGACCATCGCCGTGCTTGAGGAGCGCGGCCTCGTCCGCCGCCGCCCCGACCCCGCCGACGGCCGTCGCCAGCTGGTCGAGCTGACGCCGGAGGCCGACGAGACCGTGCGGGGCTCGCGGCGCGCGCGCGACGAGTGGCTGGAGCGCGCGCTGCGAGAGCGATACGACGAGGCGGAGCTGCGGACGGTGGTGGAGGCGCTGGAGTTGTTGGACCGCCTGAGTGAATGAAGCACTGGCGAAGCCGAAGCACGCAACGGATTCGGCACCATGTTCGTCCTAGCTAACATGCCGCTGTCCCCGCTAGACCCCAAAGCAGCGCTCGTCCTCATCGACTTGCAGCGCGGCATTGTCCTGCCGCCCTCAGTCCCCTATAGCGGTCTTGAAGTAGTAGCCCGCTGTAGAGAACTCGCCGCGGCCTTCCGCGCGGCGCATCTCCCCGTTGTCCTGGTCAACGTCTCCTTCTCCCCCGACTTCGCCGATCTCCCCAAAGGCCGCGACGAGGAGTCGCTGGCCGAGAAAGCAGAGGAGGAAGGCGACGCCGAACTGCCGCCGCCCGGCTACGACGCCATCGTCGACGAGTTCGACGCCCAGCCGACCGACCTCCGCGCCACCAAGCACCAGTGGGGCGCCTTCCACGGCACCGACCTCGACACCCAGCTCCGTCGGCGCGGCGTCACGCAGATCGTCCTCGCCGGCATCACCACCAGCCGCGGTGTCGACACGACCGGCCGCGAGGCCTTCGCCCACAACTACAGCGTCGCCTATGTCGTCGACGCCATGGCCGACCGCGACCTCGTCGACCACGACCACGTCATCGCCCGCGTCTTCCCCCAGATCGGCGAGCGCACGACAGCCGCGGAAGTCATCGGGCAACTCACAGCGCGCGCCGACGGCAAGGGCGGCGACTAGGATTTCGTCTCGATGATTTCGCGCTCGGAGTTCCAGCTGGTCCTGCTTCGCCGGATGGCCGACTACCAGCCGGCCCTGGTGGAGCGGGCCCGGTTGGGGCTCGGCTTCTCTATTACGGAGATGCGCGAGGCGAACGCTTGGTGGCAGCGCTATGTGCGGTCGCGGTCCGCACCGCGCGGGGCCGAGCGGTTCCGGGCGGCGTTGGGACCGCCCGAGGCGGTGCTGGATCAGCGCACCGGGGACCTGGTGTGCAAGCTGCACCATTGGGTGCTGCCGTTGTGGCCCGAGCTGCGGTTCGAGATCGTCGTCGGACCGGGTGGCCAGGTGTGGCAGGAGTGGCTGGTCCGGGAGCCGGGCACGGCTCCGCCGACGCCGCACAGCGGCCAGGACAGCCAGGACAGCCAGGACAATCAAGCACTGGAGCCGTGGAAGTACGTGGTGGGCGACCTGGAGCGGATGTACACGCGGGTACGCCACTTGCCGGAGGACGCGCCTACACGCTGGGCAAGTGAATACGGATACGAGGACAAGCACGGCGCCGTTGTGCGACGCCGCGCCCAGTTCGTATACGGGTTACTCCAAGAGGTATCCGAACCGCTGACGTAGCCGGTCGGCCTACCGCGCACCGCCCAACACCGGGGTCTCGCGGTTGTTGTAGTCCTTATACCGATTCTGCCCAAGCGCCGTTTGTGCCGTATTAGCGGCGACCGTCCCCACCGCCTGATACCCGCCAAAGACCACCACTCCCGCCAAATGCGGCGACAGCGCCTTCACCACGTCGAGCTCCGGCCTCGGCAGGTATTGCGAACTAGGATCAGTCAGCAGCAACGGACCATGCTGCGTCGCGATAAGCGCTCCGCCCGACAACGCATCCGGCCAACTCATCCCTGTCGCCAGCCCGATCCGCGCTACCGGCGCTCCCGCCGCGAACAGCTTGCTCGAAGCGACCGCCGCCGCGGTGGCGAACCGGTCGGCACCGCTGAGCGGCGTCACCTTCGCGTTCGCGCCCGGCTGCGGGAACACACCGCGCAACGCCGCCACCCCTTGCACGCCCACACCATAGACATCCGCCACACCCGGATTGACGCCCGCCAGGTATCCCCGCACCGAATCCGGAAGCGCCGCCTCGTTCGACAGCACCACGACGCCCCCCTTCGCGTCCTGCGCGGCGGCCGCGCCGGCGGCCAGCGCGTCCGGGAACTTCATCCCGGTCGCCACCATCACCGTGTGCGGGTTCGGCGAAACGGCCCGCGCGACGGCCACCGACGTCGAGAACCGGTCCGCCCCCGCCAGCCGCTCGGTGCCGAATCCCAGAGCCTTGATCTGCGCCTCCACCGCCGGACTCAGCGCCGCCGTCCCGCCCAGCACATAGACCTTCGACCCCGGCGCCAGCACCCGCTTGAGCTCGTCCCGCACCCGCGCGTCCAGACCGCCGGTGGCCGTCAGCAGCAGCGGTCCGCCCTTCTGCGCCGCCAGCGCCGACCCGCCGAGCGCGTCGGCGAACTGGTCGGAGCGGCTGATGACAGCCACCGCCGCCTGCCGCCCGCCGGTCCCGGTCCCGGTCCGGCCGTACGACCACCGCGACGCGGCGACCGCCGTCTCGATCCGGTCGGCGCCGCCGATCCGGTCCGCGGCCCGGGCCACCGGGAACGGGCCGTTGTGCCAGCCGGCAAGGTGCGGAGCGGCGGCGTTCTGCACGACGACCACCCGCGGCCCACCGTCCACCGGCCTGGTGTAGACCGTGTCGACCTGCCCCCACACCGTCGTGTAGGCGACCTGCTTCCCGTCCGGCGACCAGGCGAAGTCGGAGACGAACTCGGTCCAGGCGTCGGTGACCGCGGTGCGGGCGCCGCTCCCCGGGTCGACCAGGAACAGCGTCGACACCAGGTCCCCCGAGTGCATTCCGTTCGGCAGCACCAGGTCCCGCACCAGAAGCCGCCCGTCGGCGGCGCTGAACTTCGCCTCGTAGCCCACGGTCAGCGCCCGCGGCGCCGAGGCGCCCGGGTCGAGGATCGAGATGTTGTCCGGCGACTGCGGCCCGCGGAACGCGATCGCCCCGTTCGGGGCCACGGAGAGCAACGTCGACGCGGCCGGCAGGCCGGCCCCGAACCGCGTCACCCGCGTCCCGTCGGCGGACAGCGTGTTGATGGCCCCGGACCGGTCCAGCAGGAACAGATTCCGGCCGTCCGCCGACCACGCCGCACTCACGAAGGACACCGAGACCGGCGCAGGACGAGCGTGGTACGCCGACAGCATCCCTTCGCACGAAGCGTGATAGGGCTGCGCCGGGTTCTGGAGACTCAGCGCCAGCGCGTTCGTCCCGTCGGCGTCGGCGACGTACCAGCAGCCGTTGATGTCCGCGTACAGCACCCGCGAACCGTCCGGCGAGTACTGCGGCTGGTAGACCGGGGCACCCTGCTGCTGGAGCGGAGCCAGGACGTTGCCGGACCCGTCGGGATTCACCGCGTGGTAGACGGTGTCCTTGCCGGCGTAGACGATCGGCCCGTTGACCGGGCCCTGCGCGGAGTCGGCAGCGTGCGCGGCGCCCGCCACGCCCACGATGTTCCCGGACGACAGCGCCGCCAGAGCCAGGCCGCCGACCACGACGGACTTCGACAAGCTGCGGTGCGAACGATCCGAGGTTGACATGCGGAGACGCTACACGCCTCGCACCACCACATGATCCATAAAAAAGATGATCTACGCTACGCCCCACTGCGACCGGAAGAGGCAGGTCACGGCGCTGTCACCGGCGTCCCTTGGGAAGCTCTCGCGGCCCTCCCGGCTCCCGCGGCTTCCGCGGTTTGCCGGGCGGCAGCGCCGCTCTGGCTTCCGGCGTCAGGCCCCGGTCCCGATCGCGGTCCCGGTCCCGATCCCGGTTCCGGTCGCGGTCCCGATCCCGCCGCCCCGCTTCGAGTTCCTTCCGCGGCGGCGAAGCCGGAACGCCCGCAGAAGGCCCCGCTGCCAGTTCCCGCCGCGTCGCGCTCCGCCCCGTCGGCAGCTCGCGCCCCACCGGCACCGGCCCCCGGGCCCGCGCCTGTTCCAACGCGCGCTCGCGCCCGCGTAAGTACCCGGCGATGAACTTCTCCAGCCCCATCTCCGCCAACGGCATCCGCTGCTGCGGGTCGTACGCCGCCAGTCCGGTTTCCCCCTCCACCGCCCGCGCGAAGCGGAACGCCATCGTCGCGGCCATCCGCGCCACCGGACCGTCGTACCAGTACGGCAGCGCGATCACGCCGTCCTCGCCGAAGAACGTGAACCGCAGCCGCGTCACCGGGTGCACCAACTCCCGCTGCCCGCGGCCCCGGAACTCCTCGATCTGCCCCAGGATCTGCGCGGCGTGCATCACGAGGCCCGGCCACGGCTCCAGGCGCGCGGCCACTATCCTCGGGTCCTCCTCACGGGCCGCCGTACGCGCGGCGGCCAGGGCCTGGGCCCACGTCTGGCCCAGGATGTGCGGAAGGAACACCACCTCGTGGCTCATGGGCCAACTTTAGTGGTGTTCCCTCCAAGATCGATCTCAGGACGCGAACGCCGCGGTATCAACTCCCAGTCAGGTCGCGACCCCGCCGGACACCCGGGCAGCAGCTCACACCGCTGCCCGGCACCACCCTCAGACCACGTACCGGTCCGTCACCTCAAGCGCCTCATCAAGCGCCTCAAGGCCCTTCCTGGCGTCGGCCTCGGAGATGGTGCACGGCGGCACCACGTGCAGCCGGTTGAAGTTGATGAACGGCCACACGCCCCGCGCCTTCAGCGCCGCGCCGAGCTCGTTCATCGGCGCGGCGTCCGCGCCGGCCGCGTTGTACGGGACCAGCATCTCGCGGGTCTCCTGCGAGCGGACCAGGTCCAGCGCCCAGAACGCGCCGACGCCGCGGACCTCGCCGACGCTCGGGTGCCTGGCCGCGAGCTCGCGCAGCGCCGGGCCGAAGACCTCCTCGCCGAGCCAGGCCGCGTGCTCGACGATGCCCTCCTCGCGCATGGCGTTGATGGTCGCGACGATCGACGCGCAGGCCAGCGGGTGCCCGGAGTACGTGAGGCCGCCGGGGTACACGCGCTGGTCGAAGGTGTCGCGGATGGCCTGGGAGATGACCACGCCGCCGACCGGGATGTAGCCGGAGTTCGAGCCCTTGGCGAAGGTGATCAGGTCCGGGGTGACGTCCCAGTGGTCGACCGCGAACCACTTGCCGGCGCGGGCGAAGCCGGCCATCACCTCGTCGGCGATGTAGACGATGCCGTACTTGTCGCACAGCGCGCGCACGCCGGCCAGGTAGCCCGGCGGCGGGATCAGGATGCCGGCGGTGCCGACGATGGTCTCCAGCACGATCGCGGCGATGGTGGCCGGACCCTCGAACTGGATGACCTGCTCCAGGTGCAGCAGCGCGCGCTCGCACTCCTCGGCCTCGGTGGTCGAGTGGAAGTGGGAGCGGTACAGGTGCGGCCCGAAGAAGTGGACGGCGCCGCCGGTGGACTGGCCCACGGCGTCGTTGGCCCAGCGGCGCGGGTCGCCGGTGAGGGCGATCGCGGTGGAGGTGGAGCCGTGGTAGCTGCGGTAGGCCGAGAGCACCTTGCTGCGGCCGGTGTGCAGGCGGGCCATCCGGACCGCGTTCTCGTTGGCCTCGGCGCCGCCGTTGGTGAAGAACACGTAGTTCAGATCGCCCGGCGCCAGCTCGGCGATCAGCCGGGCGGCCTCGCCGCGGACGTCGTTGGCGAAGCTCGGCGCGATGGTGCACAGCCGGCCGGCCTGCTCCTGGATCGCGGCCACCACCTTGGGGTGCTGGTGCCCGATGTTGGTGTTCACCAACTGGGACGAGAAGTCCAGGAAGCGGTTGCCCTCGTAGTCCCAGAACCAGGAGCCCTCGGCCCCGGCGACCGGGAGCGGACTGATGGCCCCCTGCGCCGACCAGGAGTGGAACACGTGGGCGCGGTCGTCGGCGAAAACCTTCGCCCCGGCCGCCTTGAGGTCGTCGGAGGAGATGTCAGTCATAGCTGCAAAGTACATGTCACGGCCCCCCTGCCGGGAGGCCGCAACATGTCAAGGAATCGACCGGATCGCCTTACAACACCGGATCCGGTCGCCAGAGGCCCACAGGCCCACAGGCCTGCCGGCCCACAAGCCCACAGTCCTACAGGAACGACCGCACCTGGATCGTCGCGTTCCGCTCCGGCCCGACGCCGATCGCCGAGATCGGCGCGCCGGACATCTCCTCCAGCGCCTTCACGTACGACTGCGCGTTCTTCGGCAGGTCCTCGAAGGACTTGCAGCCCGAGATGTCCTCGGTCCAGCCCGGGAACTCCTCGTAGATCGGCGTCGCGTGGTGGAAGTCGGTCTGGGTCATCGGGATCTCGTCGTGCCGGACGCCGTCGACGTCGTAGGCCACGCAGACCGGGATGCGCTCGAAGCCGGTCAGCACGTCCAGCTTGGTGAGGAAGAAGTCGGTCAGGCCGTTCACCCGGGAGGCGTAGCGGGCCACCGGCGCGTCGAACCAGCCGCAGCGGCGGTCCCGGCCGGTGGTGACGCCGAACTCGTGGCCGATCCGGCGCAGCGCCGCGCCGTTGTCGTCGAACAGCTCGGTCGGGAACGGGCCCGAGCCCACGCGGGTGGCGTAGGCCTTCAGGATGCCGATGGTCCGGGTGATCCGGGTCGGGCCGACGCCGGAGCCGGTGCAGGCCCCGCCGGTGGTCGGGTTGGAGGAGGTGACGAACGGATAGGTGCCGTGGTCCACGTCCAGCAGCGTGCCCTGGCCGCCCTCCAGCAGCACCACCTTGCCCGCGTCCAGGGCCTGGTTCACCACCAGCCCGGTGTCGGCGACCATCGGGCGCAGCCGCTCGGCGTAGCCCAGGTACTCCTCCACCACCGCGTCGGCGGACATCGCCCGCCGGTTGAACACCTTCACCAGCATCTGGTTCCGGTCGCGCAGCGCGCCCTCGACCTTCTGGCGCAGGATCGAGGGGTCGAACAGGTCCTGGACCCGGATCCCGATCCGGTTGATCTTGTCGGCGTAGGCCGGGCCGATGCCGCGGCCGGTGGTGCCGATCTTGTTCTTGCCCAGGAACCGCTCGGTCACCTTGTCCACCGTCCGGTGGTACGGCGTGATCAGGTGGGCGTTCGCCGAGATCAGCAGGCGGGAGGTGTCCACCCCGCGCTGGTCCAGGCCGTCGAGCTCGGCGAACAGCACGGCCGGGTCGATCACCACGCCGTTGCCGATCACCGGTACGCAGCCCGGGGACAGGATCCCGGAGGGCAGCAGATGCAGCGCGTACTTCTGGTCCCCGATGACGACGGTGTGGCCGGCGTTGTTGCCGCCCTGGTACCGGACGACATAGTCGACCGAGCCGCCGAGCAGGTCCGTGGCCTTGCCCTTGCCTTCGTCGCCCCACTGGGCGCCGACGAGCACGAGAGCGGGCATAGGAAGTGCCCCTTTCTACATTGGACACAGTCAACGCTTAGACGCCTGCTAGCTGCCAGTAGGTCCCTCTAGGGCGACGCGTTTTTCGGGTAGAGACAACCGAAGCCCCGGTCGCAAGCGGCGACAGGGGCTCTTGCGGCAAGAGTTTACCGCGTCGTGACCATGAATGGCCATTCCGGTTGGCTCATTGTTAGCTGTTCGTGCCGGTCAGGACCCCGAGATCAGCGCTCCCGCCTTCGGCACGACGTAGCCGAGCCGCACTCCCGCGGCGTTGTAGTAGGTCACCATGGTCACGGCCGGGCCCGCCGGGAGCACGCCGCCCACGAAGACGCGGTCGTCGTGGACGACCGGCTCGAACTGCTGCATGGTGCCGTCGCTGAGCGCCACATCGACCCGGACGGTGGTGCCCTCGACGTTCCCGTACAGGACCTGCGCCGAGGAGCCGTCCGCTCCGGTGACCGGGGAGACCAGCACTCCGGCGGGGCTCCACTGCATCTGGTGCGTGCCCGGGCCGTGGATCCCGTACTGCGCCGTCCACGATCCGGGCACGACCTCGACCGACCACATCGTCCCGCCCGAACCGCTCCGGCCGAGCGGGATGACCGGCGGCGTCAAGGACAGCGGCTTGCCGTCCGCCTGGTACCAGGGCACGACGGTGGGGATGTCGGAGCGCAGCGGCCGCGGATCGGCGTGGACGAGCTTCGAGGAGAAGAGGAGGGCCGCGTCGACGCGGACGATCGTCTCGCCGCGCGGCATCTCGAAGTAGTCCCCGGCGATCGCGTTCGGCTCCGCCGTGATCTCCGTGATCCCGGTCAGCGTGACCTGCTCGCCGTCGCTCAGCGTCAGGACCGCGTAGAGGGTGTCCCGCCCGAACTCGGCCGAGACCCCGATGTTCCCGTCCTTCGTGTTCTCCAGCAGCAGCGAGACCGGCGGCAGCAGCAGCCCCACCAGGTCCATGCACCGGGTCGGCGGTCCGTCGCAGCGGCCGGTGCGCACGTAGGACCACGGCTCGCCGTCCACGGCCCCGCTGAAGTGCACGTCGCCGTTCGCGGCGACGGTCGGGGGGTTGACCCGGACGCCCTGCGCGCCGTCGGCCGCCGCGACCGCGACCGACGCCGGGTCGTCCGTCCCGCCGCCGGCGCCGCCCGCTATCCGCACCGCCGCCGGCGCCAGCACGGCCAGGCACGCCGCGAGCACCAGCGCCCCGCCGCCCACCAGCCGCCGGCGCAGCCGGATCGCCCGGCCGCGCCGCAGCACGGCGTCCACCGGGATCCGCGCCGGCTCGAACCGGCCCAGGTCGGCGAACATCTCCTCGCCCGCCGCGTCGTCGTCGATCACCGCACCACGCTCCCATCCCGGAGCTGCGCGCTGCCCCGGAGCTTGGCCAGGGCCCGGGAGGCCTGGCTCTTGACGTTGCCGACCGAGCAGCCGAGGATCGCGGCGGCCTGGGTCTCGGTGAGCCCGTCCCAGTAGCGCAGCACCACCACCGCGCGTTGTTTCGGCGGCAGCTCCATCAGGGCCGCGACCAGGGCCTCGCGCTGGTCGAAGACATCGGTGCCGTCGGCCACGGACGGCTCGACCGGCACCTGGCCCTCGTGCTCGGCCACCCGCTGCTTGCGGAACCGCCGATGGTTCGCGTTGATCAGGATCCTGCGGATATAGGCGTCCAGGTCGTCGGCCCGGCGGACCCGGCCCCAGGACGCGTAGGCCTTGGCCAGCGCGGTCTGGGCGAGGTCCTCGGCATGACCGCGGTCGCCGGTCAGGCCGTAGCCGAACCGGACGAGGTCGCCCCAGCGGCTGGCCATGTACTCGCGGAACTCCGCCTCATAGTCCTCGCCGCGCACCCGTCCCCCTCGTGCCGCTCTCCATACCGCCATGGAGACCCGGCCCGAATCAGATCGTTGCATCATCCGCGCCGCGGATTCTCCGGGTCAGTCGGAGAGCTGCTCCAGGAACGCCGCGCACCGCACCGCCTCCACCCCGGCCCGCTCGCACGCCGCGATCGCCTCGCGCAGCCGCTCCAGCGCCGCGTCCCGGCTCCCGAACCGGTCCAGCAGCCAGGCGACCATCTGCTCGGAGAAGTCGTAGTCCATCCCGCTGTGCGGCAGCAGGGCCTTGAACCCGGCGGCAGCGCGCTCGGCGTACGGCATCGCCTTGTCCGCCAGTTCGGCGTTCAAGTGCAGCCGGGCCAGCTGGTCGTCGGTCTCGGCGATCTCGTACGCGATCACCTGCGCGTCCCGCTCGTACTCCTCGGACTCCCCGGCGGCGTCCAGCACCTGCGCGGCCTCGGCGAACAGCAGCAGCACCGAGTCCAGCACGTCCTCGCGCTCGCTGTCGTGCGCGATGTCGTCAGACTCGCCGAAGGTCACCCAGGCCAGGGCCCTGAGGGTCTTGGCCAGGTTGATCGGGTCCGGCAGCACCCGCATCAGGCCCACGGCGCGCTCGAAGGCCCGGCGCGCCTCGTCGGGCATCCCGGCGGCGCGCAGCGCGTGCCCGGCCGAGGCGGCCAGCATGGCGTGGCCGCCCTGCTGCGGGAAGTGCTCGGCGATCGCGGCGGCCAGCAGGTACTGCTCGGCCGAGCCGCGGTAGTCCTCCAGCCGGCCCAGGCACCGGGCCAGCGCCCAGCGCGCGTTGACCACCGTGGGATCGTCGAGATGGCGCACCAGCTCCGGCAGCGCCGACTCCAGGATGGCGGCCGCGTCGGCGTCCCGGCCCAGCTGCTCGTAGGCGAAGGCCAGGCTGTGCCGGGCGCTGGCGGCCAGATCGGCGACGCCGTGCCGGTCGGCCCAGGCCACGGCTTCCAGCGCGTGCTCGGCGCTGTCCTCGTAGCGGCCCTGCGCGCCGGTGGCGTTGGCCAGCACCTGCCGGGTGTAGCCGGCCGGGAACCGCTGCTCCGGCCAGCGGCCGGCGATCTCCAGCGCGGCCACGCCGGCCTGCTCGGCCTCGGCGTCCCGGTCGGCGGCCAGGAAGGCCTGCGCGAGCAGCATGTTCGGGTGCAGGTTCGCCCAGGGCCGGCCCGCGCGGTCGTAGAGCGCCATGGCCGCGAGCAGCTCGTCGACCGAGCTCTCCGGGTCGCCGCGGCGTTGCATTATCTCGGCGCGCATCGTGTGCGCCGCGGCCGCGCGCGCCGGGATGTCGAACTCCAGGGCGTCGGCGAGCAGGGCGTCCACGGTCACCTCGAAGGCTTCGAGGGCTGATTCGGCCGCCTCGTCGTCGAGGTCGATGCCGGACTCGGTGGCGCGGCGGGCCTCGAAGGCCTGCGCGCGCCGGACGGTGAGGACGTCCTCGGGTTCGGCGCGGCCGGCCGCGTGCAGGTCCCGTGCCACGCTGTACAGCTCGGCGAGCGCCTCGGTCTCGGCGGACGTGCAGGTGTCCTGGCGCAGCGCCTCGGCCAGCAGCAGCCGGGCGCGGACCGCGACCGTCCGCCCGGCGAGGCCGCCTTCCTCGTAGTGCTCGATCGCGGAGCCGAGCAGTTCCACGGCGCGCAGGAGGTCCTCGTTGTCGAGCGCTTCGGCGGCGCGTTCCTCGGCGAGCTGGCCGCGGGTCTCGCAGTCCAGGTCGATGCCGCGCCGGACGGCCAGCATGGCCATGCGTTCCCAGACCATGGTGGCGCCGGGGTGGGCGGACTGGAACATGCGGCGGGCCTCGGCGAGGAGGGCGTCGAAGTCGGTGTCCTCGTCCGGTTCGGTGTCGTCGTGGGGGTCGGCGTTCTGGTCCGGGCCGGCGTCCTGGTCCGGGCCGGCGGGAACCGGCTGGATCGGCGGCGGCTGCTCCGCCTTCGGCTCCGAAGCCGCGCTCTGCGCCGGGATGCGCACGTCCTGCGGCGCCGCGACCGTCAGCGACCGGATCCCGAGCGGCATCCGGTCGAGCAGCGGCGTCTGCGCCAGCACCCGCGCCGTCCGGGTGCCGACCGTGTCGTTGCCGTTGCGGTCGTCGAACCGCTTGGCGACGGCGGCGATCTCGGTCTCCAGATGCGCCAGCAGCTCGGCGGCGGGCCAGTCGCGGGCCTGCGGGCCCGGGACCGGCAGGTCCGGCGCGCCCAGGGCGTTGACGACGCGGCGCAGCAGCAGCGCGGTGTACGCGAGGAACTCCAGGTGCGGCAGCGGCTCGACCGGGGCGTCGAAGACGTCGCGGTTCTCGGCCAGGATCTCCAGGCCGCGGCCCTCGTTGCCGGACAGCGCGCAGAACTCCAGGTGGCGGCCGATGCTCGCGCGCAGCTCGATCCGGCCCTGGACCAGGCGGTAGCCGCGCAGGTAGTGCGAGCGCGCGGTGTCGACGCGGCCCAGGCGCAGCAACGGCTTCAGCGACTCGGCCAGGGTCCCGGCCGGCTCGGACAGGCAGGTGAGCTCGTCGCTGACGGTCGGCGCCCACAGCGCCAGCGCCTCGGCGTCGGCGCCCTGCTCCGCGCGCCAGGCACCGAGCACGTTGTGCTCGCAGGCCGCGCAGTCGCTCATCCGGTCGCGTTCGGCCGCCAGCCAGCGGCCGTGGTGCTCCTCGGCCGCGGCGGTGTCGCCGACGTGGTGCGCGATGTGGAAGCGCTGGGCGTGGACCGCGCGCAGGCCGTAGCCGGCCCGGCGGTAGCGGCGCTCCATCTCGTCGACGAAGCCGTGGACCGTGGCCAGCGGCACCTCCGGGACCAGCAGCAGGTCGGACGTCACCCATTTGAACTTCCAATGGGTGAGGTGCTCGAACCGGCTCCGGGCGGTCAGGGTGCTGTTGTGCCGGTCCCAGAGCCGCAGGATCCGGGAGAACGGGACCGGGGAGCGGAAGCGCTCGCCGCCGACCTGGTAGGCGTCGATGAGCGAGTGCAGGGCGTGGAGCTGGGTCTCCGGATGGGCGAGGCGGTCGGCGGCGTCGGCCAGCGCCTCGGCGCGGACGGTGCGGGCCCGGCCGTGCGGTTCGCGGTCGTTGGCGGCCAGGGCCGCGGCCAGCTCCTCCGGGGTCCAGGTGCCAGGGCTGGGCACGCGACCGGGCTCGCGTCCGGGATCGGCCATGCGCGCGCTCAGTCCTCGTCGCCCGTCTCAGGCCGCGGGCCGCGGCCGACGGCGTGGCCCAGCAGCCCGAGGAAGGCGCGGTTGAGCAGCGCGGACTCGGCGGCCCGGATCGGCCGCTTGGACAGCAGCAGCGCCTGGCCGTAGACGGCCTCGACCCCGGTCGCGGCCAGTTCGGCGTCGTCCAGCTCGATCAGCCCCTGGACCAGGGAGCTGCGATGGTTGAGCACCAGCCGGGCCCGGGGCCCGGCGGTGCGCAGCGCGCCGAGGATGTCCGCCCACAGGTCGTCGGTCTCGGCGGCGGCCCGGTCCTGCTCGTCGGCCCGGGCCCGCTCGTGCCGGGCCTCGCGGCCGTCCAGCAGCAGCGCCGGGATGGTCAGCGGGTGGAAGGCGCGCAGCGCCACGTCGCAGTCCAGCGGGTCCAGCACCCGGCGGGCCACCGCCAGCAGCCGCCCGGCGGCCAGTTCCTCGGCCGGGTCCACGCCGTCCAGGTGGGCCGCGACGGTGTCCGGGTCCAGGTCGGCGACCACCACGCCGGGCAGCGCCCGGGGCAGCTTGCGGACCAGCTCGGCGTCGTAGGTGTAGCCGCCGTTGACCACGCCCAGGCCGGCCGCCGCCGCGATCGGGGCGATCTGCTGGAACTCCTCGTCGCCGGCCGTGAGGTGCACGACCCGGTGCCGGTCGGCGAACTCGGTCAGCGGCACCCGGCCGGCCGTGGTCTCGAACGGCAGCCAGGGCAGGGTCAGCGCGAACAGGTCGTCGTCGTAGCGGGCCAGGGCCTTGACCCCGAGGTAGTGCACGGCCAGCACCCGGTTCAGGCGGGCCGGATCGGTGGCGGCCAGCCCGGCCAGCCAGTCGCGCAGCCGGGCGCCGAGCGCCTCGCGGACGGCGGTGAGCCGGTCGTCCTCGTAGAGCGCCTCGCGGGAGGCGGTGGGGCGCAGCGCGTCGGTGTCGATCACGCAGCGGGCGAAGAAGGCCCAGTCCGGCAGCAGGCCGCGGGCCTGGTCGGAGAGCAGCATGCCCTTGAGGTGCACCCGGTGCCCGCCCCGGTCGGCGGGGCCGGCGGTGGGCAGGATGTAGGCGGCGCCCCGGATCCCGAGCAGCGGGATGTCGAGCTCGACGACGTCCAGCGGCGCGAAGCCGAGGGTGTCCTGGCAGTAGGCGGCCAGCGCCTCGCGGCGCAAGCTCGGCGAGGGGTGGACCCGGTCCCACACCGCGGGCGTGTCGGTGATCCGGTAGGTGTAGCCGGCCTCGTCCTCCAGGACGGTCTCGTAAGGCAGCAGGCTGCCGTAGTCGCGAGCCAGCTCCACCACGCGCGGCGCCTGGAACCAGAACTCCTTGCCGGGCCCGGGGGTCAGGGTGACGGTGGTGCCCGGCTCGGTCGGCGCCTCGGCACCGGAGAGCAGGCGGACCCGGTACCGGCCGTCGGCGGCCCCGCGCCACTCGACGGCGGGCTCCTCGGGATGCACCGCCGACTTGGTGACCACGGTGATCTCGTCGGCCACCACGAAACAGGCCAGCAGCCCGATCCCGAACCGCCCCAGGAAGTCGCCCCGGCCGAGCTCCAGGACCTGCTCGGCGGCGCCGATCCCGTTCGGGTCGCCGTCGGGCCGCTTGGAGCTGCGGCCGATGGTGGCCAGGAACCGGTGCACCTCCGGCTCGGTCAGCCCGATCCCGGTGTCCCGCACCCGCACCCGGGCACCGGTGGCCGAGATCCGCACCGCCGCGGGCGCCTCGGGATCCACCGCACGCCGCGCCGTGACGGCGTCCACAGCGTTCTGCAGCAGCTCCCGGACGAACACCCGAGGGCTCGAATACAGGTGATGCGACAGCAGGTCGACGATCCCGCGCAGATCCACCTGGAAGGCGTGCGCGGGGGACACCCCGCGCGCGGCGGCGGAAGCGGACTCGGAGACCAGCGGTTCATCGGACGACACGGCCTCGATGCTACGGGCCCGCGGCGACACTCGACGCCGGAATGGCCGCAACCGGCACAGAAGGCGCAGGTGGCGCGCCGGAGAAAAGAAGAGGATTGCGTTGCGCGGGCCGCGCGGACGACGTCGGCGGCGCGGACCGCGGGGGCTCGGAGGCGCGGGGATTCGGGTGTGCGAGGGCTCGGATGATCGAGGACTCGGAGGCGCGAGGGCTCGGATGATCGAGGACTCGGACGATCGCAGCCTCAGACGATCGAGGACTCAGACGATCGCGTCGAACTCCCCGTCCTTCACCCCGGACACGAAGGCGGTCCATTCGGCCTTGGTGAAGCGCAGCACCGGCCCCTCGGGGTCGCGGCTGTTGCGGACGCAGATCTCCCCGGCGCGGACGCTGGTCGCCTCGACGCAGGCCCCGTTGCCGGTGGACGCACGAGCCTTCACCCACTCGGCTGTGCTGAGATTGGACTCCATGACGGTTTCCCTCCCGTGGACGTGCCGTACCGGGAGTTATTACTACCCATGAGTACATGTGGGGAATCGCGATGCGACCCCCCACCGGACGGATCGGCCGAATCAGTGCCCGAATTCGTCGAATTCGCCCGCCTTCGCCCCGTCCAGGAACGCGGCGATCTCGGTGCGGGTAAAGGTCAGAACAGCCCCCTGGGGGTCTTTGGAGTCACGCAGAAGAATCACACCGGCCTCCGGGGAGGCCAGCTCCACGCACGCGCCGGTCCCATTGCTCGCGGCGGCCTTGCGCCATTGCAGGCCGTCGGTCATGTTCGCCACTTACTATCCCTCTCCATCTTCCGCGGACCCGGACGGCCGCGCGGTGGTCCAGTGTTCGTAGTTGCCCTTCGCGATCCGCATCAGGAACTTGCGGGTGTCCGACGGACTCAGGGCCTTCTCGGTGAGCTTGGCGAACTTGGCCACGACCATGGCGATCTCCGAGTGCCCGCGGACGAAGAGGTCGATGAAGATCCCCTCCAGGTAGCAGGTGCTGGAGGCCTTGTCGGCGCCCTCGTCGACGTCGAGCAGGTTGATGGTGGCGCCTTCCATCCCCTGGTAGAAGTTCGCCTCGTAGGGGATGATCCGCAGCGTGACATTGGGCAGCCGGCTGGCCTGGATCAGCCGGTCGACCTGCTCCTCGCGGATCGCCCGGTTGCGCTTGTCCATGCCCGCGGGCCGCCACAGCACGTTCTCGTCCACGACGATGACCGCGGTCAGCGTGTCCTCGGCGTCGGCGTCCCAGATCCGGCGCTGGCGCGACATCCGGACCGCGACGTGCCGCTCGACGTCCTCGCCGACCAGGTCGCCGTTCAGCGAGACCACCAGCCGCGCGTAGCGCTCGGTCTGGAGCATCCCGGGGATGAAGGTCGACTCGTAGTTCCACAGGCTCCGGGCCTTGGACTCCAGAGCCACATAGGTCGCGTACTTGGCAGCGATGGTCGAGCTGGAGTTCTGGTCCGCGGCCGCGGCCTCCTTGCTCAGCTTCATCAGCTGTTCGCGCTGTTCCTCCGGGGCGTCGTAGAAGACGCACAGGTCGCGCACGTCCCGGGCCACCGCGCCGCGCTGGCCGTTCTCCATCCGGCTGATCTTCGCCGGCGAGCACTCCAGCTCATTGGCGGCGTCGGCGATGCTCCGGCCGGCCCGGATCCGCAGCGTCCGCAGTTCGTTGCCGAGTTCCCAGCGCAGCACATTGATCCCGGACACCGGCTGGCTGCGCTCACTGTTGGCTGGCACCTGGGGCCTCCTCGCCGTCAGGTCTGCTTCGCATGATCTGTCCGTATGTTCGGCATGAATGTTCTATGTGCATGTTCGCTGGGCATCTACCCAGTGAAATCTCCGGGCGAAAGTGCCAGTGGCAATTGACACACCACCGGATGCGGAGCATCGTACAACTCAGAGAGGGTGCGCGACAGGGTTCTGTGACAAGAGCCACCCGCCCGGAGCAACGACAAGCCGGGCCGACGTAGTGCGGCGTCGACCCGGCATAAGGAAGGCCCCTACCGGAACACTCATCAAAGAGAACGGAAGCAGCCTCGTGGAATCCCATACCCAACCCTTCCCCGACGAATCACAAGGCCTTGAGAACTGCCCGCGCTGCGTGCGCGGCCGGATCGGTGCCGAACGCCTGACCTGCACCCTGTGCTTCGGCGCGGGGATGGTGCAGCCCTGGGTCGCCGACCAGGAGCGGGCGCACCAGGCCAGCTGGGAACGCTACCTGTCCGGGCGGACAGGAACCGACCCCGACGGCTCCGAAGGGCCCGGCGACGGGCCCGCGGGCCTCGGGGCGCGCGCGGCCTAGTCCTCGGACGGGGCGGCGCGGCCCGACGCCAGACACCGAACGGGAGGCGGTCGACGTCATGGAAGTTTTGCTGATCTTCGGAGCCGTGTACGGCGCGTTCCTCGTCGGACGGCTGCTGCAGTACCTGTCGGATGCGAAGAACGTGCTGGGCAAGGGCGGTGACCGGAGCGACCGGCGGCGCTAGGAGCGCACGGCGCTGAATCAGTGCACCAGGATCAGTACACAAAAGGATCAGTACACAAAAGGTGCGCCCCGCGCGGAGGAGGGGGCGCACCTGTTGCTTGCTCCGGGTTCCGTCCCGGGCCGGGCGGCCCGGACCGGGTCAGCTCGCCAAGATCTTCGCGGTGTTCTGCACCACGTTCACCTGGATGTTGTGCTGGGCGTTGGTGTCCTGGTGCACCGGCCCGGTCAGGTCCTGCGTGATGTCGCCGTCGGTGCCGTTGCAGTGGCCGGCCGGGACGCAGGAGATCCGGTAGCCGCCGGCCGGGACGCTCAGCGTCACCTCCGCGGGCTGGCCGGCCGTGACCCGGATGGTCTGGATGGTCTGGATGTCGCCGGTGAGGTGCAGGTCGATCTTGTCGCCGATCGGTGCGAAGACGTCCAGGTTGGCCGCGCTCACATCGGTGGCCTGCACCCGGCCGTTGGCCGTGATGCTCACGTCCGAGGTGGTGGCCAGGTGGTCCACGGTGACGTTGCCGCGCCCGGTGAACAGGCGCACCGCCGCGGCCAGCCCGGTCGCCGAGATGTCGGCCTGGTCGCTGGAGTGGTCCATCATCGCGTCGACCGACATCGAGCGCGGCACCTCGATGTCGTACGCCGAGGAGCAGTCGTTGTTCGGGCAGTGCACGCTGATGATCAGCCAGCCGCCGCTGGAGATGATCTGCCGCTGCACCGGCTCCAGCAGCGTGGCCCGGTCGGTGGCCTTGATGGTGACCCGGTCGCTGTCGGTGCCGTGCACGTTGATCGCGCCGTTGCCGTCGATGGCGATCAGCAGGCGCTGCACGTTCGTGTACGCGTAAGTGTGCTTGCTGGTGCGCGGGTAGTGGTGGATCAGCACATTGCCGATCCCGGCCAGCCCCACCAGCACCAGCAGCGTGACCGCCAGGGTGCGGGTGAACCGCCAGGCCCGCCGGCCGCGCACCCGCCATGGCGACTCCGGCTCGTCCGGCACCGCCGGCCGGGTCCGGGTCCGCAACGGGACGGTCGCCTCGTCGTGGTCGTCCCGGTCGTCGAAGTCGTCGTCGAAATCGTCGTCCGGTTCGACGGTCGGCAACGCCGACGTCGGGTAGCGCGGCTCGTTCTCGCGCGTCGTGCCCAGGTCGTCCCGGTAGCCGTTCGGCTCGTCGAAAGACACTGCCCCACCTCCGCCGCTCCCCTTACCCCGCGGAGGCGAGGCTAGCAGCGTCGAACAGCCACTCGATGGCTGCTCGGCGCTTTTTGTCAGCCCTTTACTGGATGATCAGTCACGCACCCGCCGCCACGGCAGCCGGTCTGACCGAAGTAAGCAGCAATTGCGCCACATCAACCACTTCCATCGACTCAGGCACTTCGCCCGCCTGCTTGCGCGCGGTGATCGAGTCGCCCAGCATCACCAGGCAGTACGGGCACGCCGTGGAGATCACGTCGGGGTTGGTGGACAGTGCCTCGTCGACCCGCTCGACGTTGATCCGCTTGCCGAGCCGCTCCTCCATCCACATGCGCGCGCCACCGGCGCCGCAGCAGAAGCCCTTCTCCTTGCAGCGGTGCATCTCGGTGTTCTTCAGGCCCGGCACCTTGGCGATGATCTCGCGCGGCGGCGTGTAGACCTTGTTGTGGCGACCCAGGTAGCAGGGGTCGTGGTAGGTGATGTTCTGGTCGATCGGGGTGACCGGGGTCAGCTTGCCCTCGGTGACCAGGCGGTCCAGCAGCTGGGTGTGGTGCACCACGTCGTAGTGCCCGCCGAGCTGCGGGTACTCGTTGGCCAGCGAGTTGAAGCAGTGCGG
The DNA here is from genome assembly GCF_039531695.1 of Catenulispora yoronensis. Taxonomy (NCBI): domain Bacteria; kingdom Bacillati; phylum Actinomycetota; class Actinomycetes; order Catenulisporales; family Catenulisporaceae; genus Catenulispora; species Catenulispora yoronensis. Next base: position 78,860 of record NZ_BAAAQN010000024.1, on the reverse strand, counting down.
GCAGGTCGCCACGATCTTCTTCTTCTCGACCGGGGTCTCCGCGCCGAAGACCTCGTTGAGCATCTCCACGTTGCCCTGGCCGAGCATCTGGAACAGGAACTCGTTGCCCAGGCGGCGCGCCGGGTCACCGGTGCAGGCCTCCTGGCCGCCGAGCACCGCGAACTTCACCCCGGCGATGTGCAGCAGTTCCGCGAACGCCTTCGTGGTCTTCTTCGCGCGGTCCTCCAGGGCTCCGGCGCAGCCGACCCAGTACAGGTACTCGACCTCGCTGATGTCGTCCAGCGTCTCGCCGAACACCGGCACCTCGAAGTCCAGCTCCGCGATCCACTCGGTGCGCTTCTTGGGCTGCATGCCCCAGGGGTTCTGGGCCTTCTCCAGGTTCTTCAGCATGGTGCCGGCCTCGGACGGGAACGAGGACTCGATCATCACCTGGTAGCGCCGCATGTCGACGATGTGGTCGACGTGCTCGATGTCCACCGGGCACTGCTCGACGCAGGCGCCGCAGGTGGTGCAGGACCACAGGATGTCCGGGTCGATGACGCCGTTGTCCTCGGCGGTCCCGATCAGCGGCCGCTCGGCCTCGGCCCGGACCAGGTCCGGCAGCGAGAGCCACTTCTCCTCGGCCAGCTTCTCGGTGCCCTCCAGGTCCTTGCCGCCGCCGGCGAACAGGTACGGCGCCTTGGCCGCGGCGTGGTCGCGCAGGCCCATCATCAGCAGCTTCGGCGACAGCGGCTTGTCGGTGTTCCAGGCCGGGCACTGGTCCTGGCAGCGGCCGCACTCGGTGCAGGTGGAGAAGTCCAGCAGGCCCTTCCAGGTGAAGTCCTCGACCGCGCCGACGCCGAACCTGGCGTCCTCGGCCGGGTCCTCGAAGTCGATCGGCACGCCGCCGGACACCATCGGGGACAGCGCGCCCAGCGCGGTGCCGCCGTCGGCCTTCTTCTTGAACCAGATGTTCGGGAAGGCCAGGAACCGGTGCCAGGCCACGCTCATCGTGGAGTGCAGGCCGATGGTGATGGCCCAGACCATCGAGATCACGATCTTGAGCATCGCGACCGCGTAGATCCAGTTCTGCAGCGACCCCTCCGACATCCCGTCGAAGGCCTTGATCAGCGGGTAGCTGACCGGGTAGTGGACGCTGTAGGAGGTCTCGCCGGTCAGGGCGCCCTCCAGCCCGCGCAGGGTCAGGATGCAGAAGCCGATGCCGAGGATGACCAGCTCGACGAAGTAGCCCTGCCACATCGTGGAGCCGAAGAACCGCGAGCGCTTGCCCTTCTCCTTGGAGCCGGGCCCGGCGGGCCGGTTCCGCAGGCGGACCGCGATCAGGCCGGCGATCGCGAAGATCATGACCAGCGTGATCAGCTCGACCACGAACTCGAACGGCCACCAGTGCCCGATCAGCGGCAGCGCGAAGTCCGCCTCGAACAGCTGGCCGTAGGCCGTCACCAGGGTGAAGAACAGCAGGCCGAACCCGACCATGACCACCCAGTGCATGGCGCCGATCCAGCGCTTGCCCTTGCGCGCCAGCCGGGTGTGGCCGAGGAACTCCCGGACCAGGTTCCGGGTCCGCTCCAGCGGCTCGCCGGTCCGGGCGCCCGGCGCCGTCGACTGCCCGAGTTTCACGAACTGGTAGATGTAAACGCCGGTCCGCCCCAGCAGACCGAAGCCGATGACCGAGATCACCAGCGAGACGACGATGGCTGCGAGCTGCATAGCCTCGGTCTCCTCCTACACGTGCGTATCGACGGACACATCCCGATCACCGTCCGTACGGAGGGTACGGTAGTCGAGGCCCCAGAATATTCTACTGACGAGTAACTTCCGGCGCGCCACTCAGTGATGTTGGCAGCCTCACAGGGAGGAGGGAAGCTCGTGACGGCCCCGGACGCTGTGACTCCCACTACATCGCCGACCCCCAAACCGGCTCCCGCCCTCCCACCAGCGGACGAACTCCTGGCCCTGTTGGACGGCCGGCGCCTCTCGCCGGCCCAGCGGCGCATAGCGCACTATCTCTTAGAGAATCTGACCGAGGTCGCGTTCCTATCGAGCATGGAGCTCGCCGAGCGCGTGGGCGTGAGTCAGCCGTCGGTGACGCGCTTCGCCGCCGCCCTGGGCTTCTCCGGCTATCCCGAGCTCCGCGCGGCGCTGCGGCCCATAGCGCTCCGGGTCCCGGAAGCGGGACTTCGCGATCGCGGCGCGGGCAACGAACTGCATGCCGCTCTGGAGAGCGACCAGGCCAATCTGGAGGCGCTCCACAAATACGCGGCCGATCCGGACCGATTGGCCCAACTGGGTGGCGACCTCGCCGCCTCGGAGCCGCTGACGGTCCTCGGGCTCCGGATGTCGGGACCGGTCGCGTCGTACTTCGCCTACGGGGCCGCGCGCATCCACCCGGACGTCCGAGTGATCGACACCCCGGGCTCGCAGGCCCACGAGGCGCTGCTCCAGGCGACGTCCGCGGGCGGCACCTGGCTCGTCGCCTTCGTCCTTCCCCGCTACGCCGCCGAGTCCGTCGCCGTCCTGCGCACCGCGCGGGAGCTCGGGATCAGGACGGCGGTCGTGACCGACATCCCGCTGGTGCCGTTCGCCCAGCTGGCCGACGTCCTCCTGCCGGTCGGCGTCGGCTCCCGCTCGGTGTTCGACTCGCACGCGGCGCCGATGGCCTTCGCCGCGCTGCTGCTCCAGGCCCTGGCGGACGCCGCCCCGGAGCGCACGCAGGAGCGGCTGGAGGCGTACGAGGCCCTCGCCGACGCGCGCGGGTTCTACGTCACCAAGTGACATAAACATCCTTATCCGCTTGTTCCCGGACCGCTGTCCGCCCTGACGGTCAAGGACTTTTGACTATCGGTCAAGAGTCCTTGACCATAGAGCCATGACGGATCGTGTCCACATCGAGAGCGACGAGCAGCTCCGGGCCATCGCCAGCCACATGCGCCACCGGATCCTGCGCGTCCTGCGCGACGGCCCGGCGACGATCACCCAGGTCGCCGAGCGCCTCGGCATCGCCAAGGGCAGCTCCAACCACCACATCAAGATCCTCGCCAAGGCCGGGCTGGTGCACGTCGTCGAGACCCGCAAGGTCGGCGGCGCCACCGAGCAGTACTACGCGATGACCGGCAAGACCATCGAGCTGCCCCAGACCGGCACCGGCCACCACGAGGTCCTGATGCGGCACGCCCTGATGGACGTCGAGGCCGCGCCGCCGAGCGACCAGCGGACCGTCGGGCTCAAGCACGCGCGCCTCAGCCCGGCCGCCTGGGACGAGTTCAACGAGCGCGTCCTGGCGCTGCTCCAGGAACTGAACGACCTCTCCGACCCGACCCAGCCGGCCGCCGACCTGTTCGTGGCCTTCTACCGCCCGAAGGATGTCTGAATGACCAGTCGGATGCCCCAGCGCTTCTACCGCATATGGAGCGCGTCAGCGGTCTCCGCCCTCGGCGACGGGATCTACTTCGCCGCCCTCCCGCTCCTGGCCCTGACGCTGACCCACAACCCCATCCTGCTGGGGGCGATGGAAGCCTGCGCGCTGCTGCCCTGGCTGTGCTTCGGCATGATCGGCGGCGCGCTGGTGGACCGCTGGGACCGCCGCCGCACGATGGTCCTGGCCGACCTCTTCCGCTTCGCCCTGCTCGTGGTCGTGACGCTCCTGGTGATGTCCGGATCGGCCGACATCTACCTCCTGTTCGCCGCCGCGTTCCTCCTCGGGACCGGCCAGGTCCTCTTCGACTCGGCCTCCATCGCCTACCTCCCGGAGGTGCTCCAGGACCGCGACCTGGCCCTGCTCCAGCGCGCCAACTCCCGGATGCAGGGCGCCCAGCAGGCTTTCGGCGGCTTCGTGGGGCCGCCGACCGGATCCCTCCTGTTCGGCCTGGGCCGCGCGGTGCCGATCCTGGGCGACGCCCTGACGTTCCTGTTCAGCGCCGTGACCACCTGGACGCTGCCCAAGACGCCCGCGAAGCCCGCCAAGCCGCGCGGCTCGCTGCTCCGCGAAGCCCGTGAGGGCGCGGCCTACCTCTTCAAGAACCGTCTCCTGGTGGGGCTCTCGCTCCGTCCCGCGGTGGGCAACTTCGCCTTCCTGGGCTGCAACGCGGTGCTCGTCCTCTTCGTGAAGGACACCCTGCACCTCGGCACGACCGCTTATGGCATCTACCTCACCGCGAACGCCGTCGGCGCCCTGCTCGGCAGCGCCGTGGCGGCCCGGACGGCGGCGCGCCTCGGCACGGGTACCTCCCTGACGGCCACCGCCGTGCTCGAAGCCCTCGCGCTCCTCGGCATCGGCCTGGCTCCCAACGCCTGGATCGCCGGCGTCGGCGAACTCGCCCTCGGCCTCGGCATGGGCGTCACGATGAGCCTGGCCCCGGCCATCCGCCAGGCCGTGGTCCCGGACGAGCTCATGGGCCGCGTCGGCGCCACCGGCCGCCTGATCGCCCTGTGCGCCGGTCCGCTGGGCGCCCTGTTCGGAGGCTGGCTGGCCAATGTCGCGGGGGTGCGGGCCCCGTTCATCGTCGGTGCCGGGATCCTGGCGACGATGACGGTGATCGTGGGGACCATGACGAACAACCGCACGATCGAGGCGGCGCTGGCGGAGGCGAAGGCGCGGCGCGAGGGGAGCGCGGACGAGAACGGTGCCGAGACCGGCACCGAGGACAGTGCCGGGGCCCTGGCCGTCGCCTGATGAAGGACCCTGACGGATCCTGAAGAACCCTGACAAACGCCAGTAGCCTGACCTCCGGCGGCACGCACGGCGCCGCGCCTAGACGTCGTACCAGCGCGCGGTCTGCCGGGCGATCGCCGCGCACGCTCCGGCCAGCGGTATCTCGAACATCATCGCCAGGAGCAGCGCCACCGCGAAGTCGCTCCCGTTCGACAGCATCACGTCGAACCATGCGTCCATCCCGAACAGCGTCGCGGCCACCGTGGCCGCCGTCCGCGCGCGGTGGTCGTGCCGCACCAGCAGCACGCCCAGCGCCGCCAGCGCCAGCGCCTCCATGGTGTCCAGGCCGATCCACACGGTGGACCAGTGGCTCACCACCGCCTTGCCGTGCAGGGTCTTCGCCAGGAACACCATCCAGGCGACCAGGACGATCGCCGCGCCGACGAAACCGATGGCCATCTTGTGGCGCGCCGCCTGGGACGCCATCAGGCCCCTGGCCCATATCGAGACTCTCAGCCGCATGGATGTCATGATCCATCGCCCGGCGGCGCACCCGCCATGATGTCCGCCCCCGGCCTCCAGTGGTGCCAGCCCTACCCTGAGAAACGCCGGGTTCCGGGTGCAACCGAGCGGGCGGCCCAGACGTGGTCTCCCTGAATCGTCCACCGAAGCAGGGGGAGGTGCCGTGGCGGAAGCTGAGGCGCCAGAAGGCTTTGACACGTTCTACCGCGCGACGGCGCACCGTGTGGTGGGTTACCTCTACGTCGTCCTCGGGGACCTCGCCGACGCCGAGGACGCAGCGCACGAGGCCTACGCCCGGGCCTGGCAGCGCTGGTCGAAGGTGCGGCACTACGAGGACCCGGAGGCCTGGGTCCGGACCGTGGGCTTCCGGGTCGCGGTCAGCGCGTGGCGCAAAACCGTCAACCGGCTGACCGCGCACCACGCCCGGCCGCCGGATCCGGTCCCCGACCTCACACCCGACCGCCTCGCCATCAGCGCGGCCCTGCGCAAGCTGCCCGCCGAACAGCGCCGCGCGCTGGTGCTGTTCCACCTCCAGGAGATGAGCGTCACCGAGATCAGCGCCGAGACGGGGGCGCCGGTCGGGACGGTGAAGGCCCGGTTGTCGCGGGGGCGCAAAGCATTGGCACCGCACGTGTGGGAGTTCGCCGACGACGAACCTCAGGCCCCGAAGGGAGTGGCATTCGATGCCTGACCCGACTTCGAATCAGAGCCCGGACAACGGTCCCGGCGCAGGCTCGCCCTCGGCTTCGCGAGGGAATCAGAACTCGGACTCGCAGCCCGGACCGCTCTCGAACCGGCGGCGGAATCCGGATCCAAGCGCGCTTCCCGACATGGGCGCCCCCCGCGAGACCTTCGCCGAGACCCTCGCCGCCCTCGCCGAGGCCGGCCGGGCCCACATGCGCCCGACACCCTTGGCGGCAATCGCCGACCGCCATCGCAGTCGCCGCCGCCACCGCACCTTCGCGGTCGCCACCCTCGCCGCGGCCACCACCTGCGCGGTCGCCATCGGCGTCGCTCTCGCGGCGAGCCCAGCAGCCCGCAAGGCGCCGACACCTCCGGTCGGCCCGACGCCGACCATCGCTACCAGCCCGGCCACACCATCGTCCTCGCCATCAGCCTCGTCCACGGCGACCACGGCTCCGACGCCGACCACCACCGGGCCCGCGACCTCCTCGAACCCGGCCTCGTCCGCGACCCGCACCGACCCGCCGGCCTCCACCACGCCCGCCAACCCCGCCGGCTCGACCGTCCCCCCGGAGTTTCTCGACCCCGCGCTCCTCCCGCTGTCCGCCGTCCTCCACTGGGTACCGGGTGCTGTCGACCCGCTCCATGTCGAGCAGCCCCTCCCCTCCACCTGCGGCAGGATGCCCGGCACCGAACTCACCCAAGGGGTCTCCCAGCTCGCCTACTCGTCCCCCACCGGGCCCGAACAGACCACCGAGGACATCTACGCCTACGACACCGAGGCCCACGCTGCCGCCAGGTTCAAAGCCATCGTTCCGAACTGCGCCGGCTCGGCCTCGAACGCGCCCCGCACGGCCGACGGCTTCGCCTGGGCCGAGACGACGGCCTACGCCACCGACCACCTCGTCGTCGTCCAGCACCGGAACCGGATCGCCGTCCTCGAATACTTCCAGCGCGCGGGCTGGCACGCCTACGACGCCGGCCACGACGCCGACGTCATGGCCGCGATGATCCACGCCCTCCAGGCCGCCGGCGTTCCGGATTCCGCCTTCCTCACCCCGTCCCAGGTCCCGTTCCCCGACGGCCGGCCCTGGGCGGCCCCCGGCGCGGACCTCGCCGGCAGCGCCATCCCCGTCACCGACGTCTGCGCCAGCGCCTTCGACCCGATCGACACCACGGCCGACGGCCACGCCGCCCCCGACTCCCGGCAGCGCAACTGGGCTCCGGGCAACACGGCCGACGTCTCCCCGGCCGAGGAGAACATCCATGTCTTCGCTTCCACGGGCGACGCGATAGCCGCGTACCAAAAGGCGAAGGCTCTCTACGCGTCCCAGACCTGCCACCACACCGAGGACACGGTCGGCAACGTCACCAGCGTCGTCACACCCGGCGGTGCGATGGGCGCGAACAGCGCTTCTCCGCAGGGCTTCGCCATCGGCCGCACCGATACCTACACGAACTCCGTGACCACCGGAACCTTCAACCAGTTCCGCACCTACGTGGTCCGCAAAGGCGCCACCATCGCCGTCCTCTCAGTCCCGGTCACCATGGACCACGTCACCGATTCCTCCAACGACCAGGCCACTCTCAGCGTCGTCGCGGCGCATCTTCCCTAAGTAAAACCGGCCGCTACATAAACAACGGCGCGCGCCACCGGGGTTCTCACCCAGTGACGCGCGCCGGCCTGCGAGAGGGTCGCCCCTCACTCACCTCATCCCAAAGTCCCCACCGCGGCCTCGACCGCGGCGACCACTCCTCCGCCCTTCAAGGCCTCCTCAGCAGCCCTCAACTCCGGCGACAGGAACCGGTCCGGCCCCGGGCCGCCGACGCCGCCGTCGCGCAGCGCGCGCACGGCCGCCCCGGTCCCCTCGGCCGGCACCAGCGGAGCGCGCAGGTCCAGCGCCCGCGCGGCCGTGACCATCTCCACGGCGATGATCCGCCGCAGGTTGTCCACGGCGGTCCGCAACTTCCGCCCCGCGGACCAGCCCATCGAGACGTGGTCCTCCTGCATCGCCGACGACGGGATCGAGTCCACCGACGCCGGCACCGCCAGCCGCTTGTTCTCGCTCACCAGCGCGGCCTGGGTGTACTGCGCGATCATCAGGCCGCTGTCGACGCCCGGGTCGTCGGCCAGGAACGGCGGCAGGCCGTGCGACCGTGCCACGTCGAGCATCCGGTCGGTCCGCCGCTCGGCGATCGACCCGAGGTCGGCGACGGCGATGGCCAGGAAGTCCAGGACCATCGCGACCGGGGCGCCGTGGAAGTTCCCGTTGGACTCCACGCGGCCCTCCGACAGCAGCACCACCGGGTTGTCGACGATGGCCGCCAGTTCGCGCTCGGCGACGGTCGCGGCGTGCGCCATCGTGTCCCGCACCGCCCCCGCGACCTGCGGGGCGCAGCGCAGCGAGTACGCGTCCTGCACCCGCGTGCACTCGTTGGGCTCGCGGTGCGATTCCATGATCGGCGAGTCGTGCAGCACCTTGATCAGGTTCGCGGCGGACGCGGCCTGCCCGGGGTGCGGCCGGATGGCGTGCAGCTCGGGCCGGAACACCTTGTCGGTGCCCAGCAGCGCCTCCACCGACATGGCGGCCGAGATGTCCGCGGCCTTGACCAGCTCGGTCAGGTCCGCCAGCGCCAGGATCAGCATGCCGAGCATGCCGTCGGTGCCGTTGATCAGCGCCAGCCCCTCCTTGGGCGCCAGCTCCAGCGGCATGATCCCGTGCTGGGCCAGCACCGGCCCGGCGGGCAGGACCGAGACCCCGTCCGGTCCGACCACTTCCCCCTCGCCCATCAGCACCAGCGCGACGTGCGACAGCGGCGCGAGGTCCCCCGAGCAGCCCAGCGAGCCGAACTCCCGGACCGCCGGCACGATCCCGGCGTTGAGCAGCGCGGCCATGGTCTCGGCAACGACCGGCCGGACGCCGGTGTGGCCGGTGGCGAGGGTCTTCAGCCGCATCAGGGTCAGTGCGCGCACCACCTCGGGCTCGACCAGCGGCCCCATGCCGGCGGCATGCGAGCGGATCAGCGAGCGCTGGAGCTGGGCCCGCAGCTCGGGGTCGATATGCCGGGTGGCCAGCGCGCCGAAGCCGGTGGAGATCCCATAGGCCGGGGTCGGGGCGGCGGCCAGGCGGTCGACCAGGGCCCGGCCCTCGGCCAGCACCTTCAGCGCGGCCTGGGACAATTCGACCCGGGCGCCTTCGCGGGCCACGGCGACGATGTCGCCGAAAGTGAGATCCGCCTCACCGATCACGACTGTCTGGCTCATGGACACTGTGCTCCCTTGTGGGGTCGCGACCTTGTGGGGGTACGACTCGGTCTGAATGAATGAGATCATACGGTCGATCGCCCGGATGAATGAGAGGGGACCAGCCATGACCGCGACCAGTGGCCCGCGCCCGGTGCGCGCCGCCCGTGGGACCAGCGTTTCCGCGCGAGGTTGGCAGCAGGAAGCCGCGATGCGGATGCTGATGAACAACCTCGACCCGGAGGTGGCGGAGCACCCCGACGAGCTCGTGGTCTACGGCGGCACCGGCAAGGCGGCGCGGAACTGGTCGTCGTTCGACGCGATGGTGCGCACGCTGCGAACGCTGAAGGACGACGAGACCATGCTGGTGCAGTCCGGCAAGCCGGTCGGCGTCATGCAGACCCACGAGTGGGCGCCGCGCGTGCTGCTGGCGAACTCCAACCTGGTCGGCGACTGGGCGAACTGGGAGGAGTTCCGGCGGCTGGAGGCGCTCGGCCTGACCATGTACGGGCAGATGACCGCCGGCTCCTGGATCTACATCGGGACGCAGGGCATCCTTCAAGGCACGTACGAGACGTTCGCCGCGGTGGCCGCGAAGAAGTTCGGCGACACCCTCGCCGGGACCATCACCCTCACCGCGGGCCTGGGCGGCATGGGCGGCGCGCAGCCGCTGGCCGTGACCATGAACGGCGGCGTGGCGATCTGCGTCGACTGCGACGAGCGCTCGATCGACCGCCGGGTGGAGCACCGCTACCTGGACGTGAAGGCGGACTCGCTGGATCACGCGCTCCAGCTCGCGGTCGCCGCTCGCGACAAGCGTGAGCCGCTCTCGATCGGCGTGCTGGGCAACGCCGCCGTGCTGGTCCCGCAACTGCTGGCGATGGACGCGCCGATCGACATCGTGACCGACCAGACCTCGGCCCACGACCCGCTGGCCTACCTGCCGATCGGCGTGGACTTCCACGACATGAAGCAGTTGGCGAAGGACAAGCCGGCGGAGTTCACGCAGCGCGCGCGGGAGTCGATGGCCAAGCACGTCGAGGCCATGGTCGGCTTCCAGGACAAGGGCGCCGAGGTCTTCGACTACGGCAACTCGATCCGCGGCGAGGCGCAGCTGGCCGGCTACGCCCGCGCCTTCGACTTCCCGGGCTTCGTCCCGGCCTACATCCGGCCGCTGTTCTGCGAGGGCAAGGGCCCGTTCCGCTGGGCGGCGCTGTCCGGCGAGGCGAGCGACATCGCCAAGACCGACCAGGCGATCCTGGACCTGTTCCCGGAGAACGAGTCGCTGGCCCGCTGGATCAAGCTGGCCGGGGAGCGGGTGCGCTTCCAGGGCCTGCCGGCCCGGATCTGCTGGCTCGGCTACGGCGAGCGGCACCTGGCCGGGGAGCGGTTCAACGCCATGGTGGCGGACGGCACGCTGGCCGCGCCGATCGTGATCGGCCGGGACCACCTGGACTGCGGGTCGGTGGCCTCGCCGTACCGGGAGACCGAGGCGATGGCCGACGGCTCCGACGCGATCGCGGACTGGCCGCTGCTGAACGCGATGGTGAACGTGGCCTCCGGCGCCTCGTGGGTGTCGATCCACCACGGCGGCGGCGTCGGCATGGGCCGCTCGATCCACGCCAGCCAGGTGACCGTGGCCGACGGCACGGCGCTGGCCGGGGAGAAGGTCCGCAGGGTCCTGACGAACGATCCGGGGATGGGCGTGATCCGGCACGTGGACGCCGGCTACGACCGGGCCGACGAGATCGCGGAGGAGCGGGGCGTACGGATCCCGATGCGAGAAAGCGGAAGCGCGTAAAAGTGTCCTTGCTCGAAACCATCCACAGGGCTGTGGACGAAGCGGAGGCGAGCGGCTACCACGAGATGTGGCGCTCGCTTCTGCCGCTCGGCCTGAACCCCGACACCGGCGGCTACCGCCGGTTCGCCTGGAACACCGCGGATCTGGCCTGCCGCGAGTGGTTCCGCACCGAGGCCGCGGCGCGCGGCCTGGACATGGAGACCGACCGCAACGGCAACCTGTGGGCGTGGTGGGGGCCGAAGGGCCCCGGCGCGGTCGTCACCGGGTCGCACCTGGACTCGGTGCCGGACGGCGGCGCGTTCGACGGTCCGCTGGGCGTGGTGTCGGCGTTCGCGGCGATCGACGTGCTGCGGGCCCGCGGCTTCACCCCGGCCAAGCCGTTCGCGGTGGCCTGCTTCTCCGACGAGGAGGGCGCGCGGTTCGGCGTCGCCTGCGCCGGCTCGCGGCTGCTCACCGGCGCCCTGGATCCCGGCAAGGCGCGCGCGCTGCGCGACCTGGACGGCGTCACGATGGCCGAGGCCATGGAGCGCGCCGGCCAGGACCCGGACACCCTCGGGCGCGACGACGAGCGGCTGGCGGGCGTCGCCGCCTACGTCGAGCTGCACGTGGAGCAGGGCAAGGCGCTGGCCTTCACCGAGTCGCCGGTGGCGGTGGCCTCGGCGATCTGGCCGCACAGCCGCTGGCGGTTCGACTTCGGCGGCGAGGCCAACCACGCCGGGACCACCCGGTTGGAGGATCGGCGCGACCCGATGCTGACCTACGCGAACACCGTGCTGGCGGCGCGGAAGAAGGCGAAGCTCGGCGGCGCGGTGGCCACGTTCGGGCGGCTGGTGGTGGAACCCAACGGGACGAACGCCATCCCGTCGCGGGTGCGCGCCTGGCTCGACGTCCGGGCCCCGGCCGAGGAGATCCTGGCGGCCGTGACCGAGGAGATCGTCCAGGCCGCCGGCGAACGCGCCGGGCGGGACGGCACCGTGCTGGCCGCCGAGCGCGAGTCGCACACGCCGGTCGTGGAATTCGACCACGTTTTGCGGAACCTTTTGACGGGCACCCTCCGTCAAAGCTTCGGAGCCGTGCCGGTCCTGCCGACCGGCGCGGGGCACGACGCCGGGATCCTGGCGGCGGCCGTTCCGACCGCGATGCTGTACGTCCGCAACCCCAGCGGCGTGTCGCACGCGCCCGGCGAGCACGCGGAGGACCGCGACTGCCTGGCCGGGGTGACCGCACTCGCCGACGTGTTGCAGGAGCTGGCTCAGTGACATTCGAAGAAGGCCGGTCGGACAGCGGGCGGCGCGCGCCGGAGCCCGGGGGCGCGGCGCCGGTGAAGTTCTGGTGCGATCTGGCCTGGATCCACGGCGAGGTCAAGAGCAAGGTGCTGATCGAGACCGCCGCCGGGCGGATCTCGGCGGTGACCTGCGGGGTGCGCAACCCGCCGCAGGAGGCGGTGCACCTGGCCGGGTTCACGATGCCGGGGCTGGCGAACGTGCACTCGCACGCCTTCCACCGGGCGCTGCGCGGCCGCACCCAGGTCGGGCAGGGCACGTTCTGGACCTGGCGGGAGCAGATGTACGCCGCGGCCGCGCACCTGGACCCGGACTCCTACCGGGACCTGGCCACCGCAGTGTTCGCGGAGATGGCGCTGGCCGGCGTCACGGCGGTCGGGGAGTTTCACTACCTGCACCACTCGCCGAAGGGCGGGCTGTATCAGGACCCGAACGCGATGGGCCACGCCCTGGCCGAGGCCGCGGCGGCGGCCGGGATCCGGCTCACGCTGCTGGACACCTGCTATCTGGCCGGCGGCTTCGACACCGAGCTGACCGACGTGCAGCGCCGGTTCTCCGACGGCGACGCGGGCCGCTGGGCGGACCGGGTGGAGGGGCTGCGCAAGGCGTACGCGGGCTCGGAGACGGTGCGGATCGGCGCGGCGGTGCACAGCGTCCGCGCGGTGCCGGTGGACCAGCTGCCGCCGGTGGTGGCCTTCGCCGCCGAGCACGAGCTGCCGCTGCACGTCCACCTGTCCGAGCAGCGCGCCGAGAACGACGCCTGCCTGGCCCGGCACCACAAGACGCCGACCGAGCTGCTGCACGCCCACGGCGCGCTGGGCCCGCGCACCACGGCGGTGCACGCCACGCACCTGTCGCAGATGGACATCGACCTGCTCGGCTCCTCCACGACCGCGGTGTGCATGTGCGCCACCACCGAACGCGACCTGGCCGACGGCATCGGCCCGGCCCGCGCGGTGCACCTGGCGGGCTCCCCGATCAACCTCGGCTCCGACTCCCACGCGGTGATCGACCTGCTGGAGGAGGCCCGCGCGGTGGAACTCGACGAGCGCCTGCGCTCCGAACGCCGCGGCCACTGGCGCGCCGCCGAACTCCTGCACGCCGCCACCGCCGCCGGCCACGCCGCCCTCGGCCGCCCCGAAGCCGGCACCCTGGCCCCGAACGCCCCGGCCGACTTCACGACCATCGCCCTGGACACCGTCCGCCTCGCCGGCGTCCAGCCCGCCCACACCGCCGAATCGGTGGTCTTCGCCGCGACCGCCGCCGACGTCCGGCATGTCGTGGTCAACGGCCGGTTCACGGTGCGCGATCATCGGCATGAGCTGGTCGAGGACGTGCCGGGACGGCTGGCGGCGGCGATCGGGGCGATCTTCAAGTAGCCCGCGACGACAGGGAAGCAGCGTGACCACCCTCATCACCGGCATCGCCGAGCTCACCACCCACGCCGAGGCCGGCATCCTCGCCGATGCCGCGCTCGTCGTCGGCGACGACGGCCGGATCGCCTGGACCGGTCCGGCGTCGCGGGCGCCCGACGCCGACGAGCGCGTTGATGTCGGCGGGCGCGCGGTCGTGCCCGGGTTCGTCGACAGCCACGCGCATCTGGTGTTCGCCGGGGATCGGTCGCGGGAGTTCGAGGCGCGGATGACCGGGACGCCTTACTCGGCCGGCGGTATCCGCACCACCGTGGCCGCCACCCGCGCCGCCGGCGACGACGTGCTGCGGGCCAACCTCGCGCGGCTCACCGGCGAGATGCTGCGGCAGGGGACGACCACTGTCGAGTGCAAGTCCGGCTACGGACTCACCGTCGCGGACGAGGCGCGGGCGCTGCGGCTAGCGCGTGAGCAGGTCGAGGCCGTCACCTATCTCGGTGCGCACGTCGTGCCCGCGGAGTACAAGGACCGCCCCGACGCGTACGTCGACCTGGTCAAGGGCGAGATGCTCGACGCCTGCGCCCCCTACGCCGACTACGCCGACGTCTTCTGCGAGCGCGGCGCCTTCGACGAGGAGCAGACCCGCGAGATCCTGACCGCCGCGCGGGAGAAGGGCCTCGCGCTGCGGCTGCACGCCAACCAGCTCGGCAACGGTCCCGGGGTCCGGCTCGCGGTCGAGTTCGGCGCCGCGTCCGCCGACCACTGCACGTTCCTGGACGCCAAGGACGTCGACGCCCTGGCCGGTTCGGAGACCGTCGCCACGCTGCTGCCCGGCGTCGAGTTCTCCACCCGCTCGCCGTATCCGGACGCCCGGCGCCTCATCGAGGCCGGGGCGACCGTCGCGATCGCCACCGACTGCAACCCAGGGTCCTGCTACACCAACTCGATGCCGTTCTGCATCGCGCTGGCGGTGCGCGAAATGCGCATGTCGCCGGCCGAGGCGCTGTGGGCGGCGACCGTCGGCGGCGCCAAGGCCCTGCGCCGGACCGACGTCGGCCGACTCGGGGTGGGCGCCCGCGCGGACTTCGCCGTCCTGGACGCCCCGAGCTTCCTGCACCTCGCCTACCGGCCGGGCGTTCCGCTCGTCCACAGGGTGTGGAAGAACGGAACGCCCGCGCCCGGCCTGTCTTACTGACCGGCGACCCGACCGGCGATCCGACCGGTGACCTGGCCGGCGACCGAGTTCAGCACCGAGGCGCCGTTCGACGTGTAGTGGCCGCTGTGCGCCGCGTCGGTGATCTGCGCGCCGACGTGGTCGCTCACCGCCTTCGGTCCGCCGAAGACGTCGACGTACGCCACACCGTCGTACTTCGCCAGGCCGTTGAACCACGGGCCGATCGTGTCCGGCAGGCTCGCCGGGTCGGTCAGCAGCAGCGGCTGCTGGAGGTTGGCCACGAAGGCGCCGCCGGCCAGCGCGTCGGCGAAGGTGGTGCCGCTCGCCACGCCGATCAGGTAGCCGCGCGGGAACTGCTCCATGATCTTGGAGGAGGTCGCCCAGCGGTCGTTGCCGGACAGGTCGCTGTGGCACTTGCCGGCCGCCAGCACGTCCACGGCCTTCACCGCCGCGCCGCCGACGGCGGTGACCGCCTGGCAGTCCGCGGTGCCCAGCTTGCTCTGGACGTACGCCGCGCTGGCCGGGTCGTAGAACCCGGCGCCGTCGGTGAGGATGATCGCGGCCGGCCGGGGCTCCTGCCCGGCTTCCTCGGTGGCGCGCGGACCGGCGGCCAGCGGCCCGGCCGACAGCGCGTCCGGGAACAGCCGCCCGGTGGCGACGACCACGGTCTTCGGGTCGCCCATGCCGTCCTTGGCGATCTGCAGCGCGGTGTCGAACCGGTCGTGGCCGGCGAACCGCTGGACCTTGTAGCCCTCCTTGACCAGCTGCGCGTCCACGGCCGCCGGCACCGCGGCGAACCCGCCGAGGATGTAGACGGTGTGCCCCTTGGGCACGACGCGGTTGATCTCGGCGTCCGCCGGCCCGTAGAGCCCGGCGTTCGGGTCGGTCAGCAGCAGCGGGCCCTTCCGGTAGGCCGCCAGCGGCACGCCGGCCAGCGCGTCCGGGAAGTTCGTCGACGTCGCGATGACGGCGGCCTGCGCCTGGCCCCAGGAGTTGTTGGGGTCGGTGTTGAGCCACTGCTTCTTCGAGATCTGCACGGCGGTGTCCAGGCGGTCCTGGCCGGAGATCCGGCCCACCAGCGCCTTCCCGGCCGCGCCCTCGGAGAGGAAGTGCCCGCTCTCGATCGCCGGGGTGAAGCCCGGCCAGTGCATGGTCAGCGTCACCCGGTAGTCGCCGGGGTTCTGGTACAGGTGCGTGACCGAGTTGTTGTTCGCCAGATCGACGTGCTGCCCGTCCCCGAAGTCCAGGACCGCGGTGCAGCCGTGCGCGGAGTCGATGGTGTTGCCGGCCAGGCTGATCGTGACGTTCACCGGCGCCACCGCGGCGGCCGGGGAGAAGCCCAGGTTCGCCTGCGTCTCCTGGTGCGTGCTGCTGCACGGTCCGGCGATCCCCGTGGCGTTGGCCGGCGCCGTCGCCAGCGCACCGGCCGCCGCGCCCGAAGCCAACGCGACGGCGGTGAGCAAGGAAGGTGTTCTGCGTCTCATCCGAGGGCCCCCGATGTCTATGACATCCAGTCATTGGAAGATTGCTGACGGGTCGGCAGACTAGTGGTGGGGGCCGGTTTTTGTCTCAACGAACTGAGATCAAATCCCGCATGACGTAGACGGAATCGCACTATCGCATGAGCTCGCCGGGCGCATGGAAAAGCGGCCGTCCGAATCAATCCAAGTGATCCGGACGGCCGCCGCTCGTTCCCCGATTCGCCTCAGCCGGCGATCGGCTCCAGCTTCTCCCGGCCGCCGAAGTACGGCCGCAGCGCCTGCGGCAGCGTCACCGAGCCGTCGGCGTTCTGGTGGTTCTCCAGGATCGCCACGATCATCCGCGGCATGGCGCACAGCGTGCCGTTCAGCGTCGCCAGCGGCTGGACGCCGTCGGCGCCGCGCATGCGGATCTGGAGCCGGCGCGCCTGGAACTCGGTGCAGTTCGAGGTGGAGGTGACCTCGCGGTACTTGCCCTGGGTCGGGATCCAGGCCTCGCAGTCGAACTTGCGGGCCGCCGAGCTGCCCAGGTCGCCGGCCGCGACGTCGATCACCCGGAACGGGATCTCCAGGGCGGTGATGAACTCCTTCTCCCAGTCCAGCAGGCGCTGGTGCTCGGCCTCGGCGTCCTCGGGCGCCACGTAGGAGAACATCTCGACCTTCTCGAACTGGTGCACCCGGATGATGCCGCGGGTGTCCTTGCCGTAGCTGCCGGCCTCGCGGCGGAAGCAGCTGGAGTAGCCGGCGTAGCGCAGCGGGAGCCGGGCGGCGTCGAGGATCTCGTCCATGTGGTAGCCGGCCAGCGCCACCTCCGAGGTGCCGACCAGGTACATGTCGTCCTCGGCGAGGTGGTAGACGTTCTCGGCGGCCTGGCCGAGGAAGCCGGTGCCCTCCATCGCCTCCGGCTTCACCAGGGCCGGGGTGATCATCGGGATGAAGCCGTACTTGACCGCCTGGGCCATGGCCAGGTTCATCAGCGCCAGTTCGAGCAGGGCTCCGGCGCCGGTCAGGTAGTACTGGCGCGCGCCGCCGACCTTGGCGCCGCGCTCGAGGTCGATGGCGCCGAGCAGCTTGCCGAGTTCGACGTGGTCGCGCGGCTCGAAGCCGTCGGCGGCGAAGTCGCGCGGGGTGCCGACGGTCTCCAGCAGGACGAAGTCGTCCTCGCCGCCCTCGGGCACGCCGTCCACGACGATGTTGGACAGCGCCAGCTGGAGCTGCTTGAGCACGCCGTCGGCCTCGTGCTGCTCGGCCTCGGCGCCCTTGACGTCGTCGGCGAGCTTCTTGGCCTGCTCCAGGAGCGCGGCCTTCTCCTCGGCCGAGGCCTTGGGGATCTGCTTGCCGAGCAGCTTCTGCTCGTTGCGCAGGCTGTCGAAGCGGGAGACGGCGGCGCGGCGCGCCTCGTCCGCGGACAGGAGCGCGTCGACGAGAGTGGGGTCTTCACCTCGGGCGCGCTGCGAGGCGCGGACACGCTCCGGGTCGGTGCGGAGCAGACGCAGGTCAATCATGGACCAAGGCTAGCCGGTCGGGATGGCCGCGCCGTAATGCTTTGATGGATGTCCGACCCCAGAATCGCCGTTGTCGGCGGAACCGTCTCTAGACCCGGGAGTGCCCATGCTCGCCACGACTGATGTGACCTCGCTGCCCGAGGACGGCTACCTGCTGGACGTCCGCGAGGACGACGAGTGGGCGGCCGGGCACGCCCCGAGCGCCACGCACATCCCGATGTCCGTGTTCGTGGCGCGCAAGGAGGAGATCGGCACTCCGGAGGGCCCGGTCTACGTGATCTGCCGGGCCGGGAGCCGGTCGGCGCAGGTGGCCACCTACCTGAACCAGAACGGTGTCGAGGCGGTGAACGTGACCGGCGGCATGCAGGCCTGGGCGGCGGCGGGCAAGCCGGTCGTCACCGACGCCGGCGACGCCGGGACCGTGATCTGAGCGCCAGCCACACATCGCGGTACTGGCGGGCCCGGTGCAGCTGGGCCCGCCAGTCCGTGCCGGTGACCCGGTGCCGCAGGTCCGCGGGGACTTCCACGACCTGGTGGCCGGCCGCCAGCAGATCGACGGTGAGGCCGACCTCCACGCCGAACCGGGACGCGAAGCGCACGGCGCGGGCCGCCTCGACGGTCAGGCAGCGCTGGCCGGACAACGGCGCGGCGGCCTCGAAGCCGGACTGCTTCCGGATCCCGTCGCGGGCCAGCCGGACCACGAACCCGTGGCCGCCGCCGGGTTGCGGCGGCGGAACCGCGACGGCCATGGCGCAGGATCCGGAGCGCACGGCTTCCAGGAGCGGCGCGGCCGCGGCGGCGCTGTCCTCCAGATCGGCGTCCAGGAAGAGGACGAACCGCGTCTCCGGCGGCAGCGCGGCCACGCCCGAAGCCAGCGCGGCGCCCTTGCCGCCGCGGGCCCGGCGCCGGACCACGCGGGCTCCGGCCTCGCGCGCCAGGCGCGCGGTGGCGTCCCGGGAGCCGTCGTCGACCACGAGGACCGGGGCGAGAAGGGCCGCGGCGCGCACCGTGGCACCGATCCGGCGCTCCTCGTTCCATGCCGGAATCACAACGAGTACGTCACTCGATGTGACCTCTGTGACAGATTCGGGCTCCATGCCCCGATGCTAGATGTAGCTTTACGAGGGATGGACCGCAGCCGACACAGCGACGACAAGATCCTGGACGCCGCGCAGAGCGCGCTGCTGGATCTGGGCCTGCGCAACACCACCCTGGCCGAGGTGGCGCGGCGCGCGGGCGTGTCGCGGATGACCTTGTACCGCCGCTACCCCGACATCGACGCGCTGCTGACCGAGGTGCTCGGCCGGCAGCTGATCCGCGTCGTGCGCCGCAACGCCGGCCTGAAGGAAGTCACCGGCCTCGACCGCTCCGCGCGCGACCTGCTGGTGACCGGGACGGTCGAGGTGGTGCGGGCGTTCCACGGCGACCTCTTGATGCACAAGATGCTGGACTCGGACGCCGAGTTCCTGCTGCCGTACCTGACGCGGGAGTTCGGCGGGCTCCAGCACTACGCGCTGGATCTGCTGTCGGTGCGGCTGGAGCAGGGGCACGCGGACGGGTCGATCCGCCCCGGGTCGGTCGCGTTGCAGGCCCGCACGGTGCTGTTGACGGCGCAGTCGTTCGTGATCTCGGCGCGCGCGGCCGGGCCGGTGCCGATGGACCGGTTGCTGGAGGAACTCAAGGAGATGCTGGACGCTTATCTGCGGCCGGTGAAGTGACGGACCGGGACCGCTGCGTAATACCCGCTGCCCACTGAAGGGCTAGACGCCCGGGCGCTGGTGACGGGGGATGCACCAGCGACCGGACTCCAAGCACCCTAACGAGGCAGATCGTTTAATGCAAAACTATCTGGGCGGGCCGGAGGCCGGCACCGGCTCGGAGACCCGTTCGAGGCGCGAATCAGTGGCGTGCGAAATGACGGATTCATTGCTGTTCATGCGATTTCATGGCCGCCATGGCACAACCGCACACCCAAGCCCGGTCCGGCGCCGCCCGTCCGTGGCGGACCGGGGCCCTGGCCGCGGCGGCCGCCGCGGGCGGGGTGGCCATCGCCAGCGCCGGGCTGCTGCTTCCCGGCCGGCCCGCCGCGGCCGCCGCCGACGTCGCCACCAGCGTCCTGGTGAACCTCACCATCGACGACGTCCCCGCGCTCGGCCTGACCGCGTTCCACGGGACATACGCGACCAGCGGGATCCCGCAGAACGGCGGCGACCACGCCGCGGACCCGGCGCAGGACCCGGACGGAGTGTTGCAGCACATCACGATCGCCGGTCCGGCATCGTCCAAGACGCACTCGGATCCGGTGAAGAACTGGGCGCAGAGCCAGCTGATCGCGGCGATCGGGACGAGTCAGCCGCCGCCTCCGCCGCCAGTGATGTATTTCATGAACGGCACAGAGATCTACACCATCGCGTCCCTGGACTCGTACGCCGAGTGCACGTCGCCGCCGGTCGGCCCGTACGCCCTGGCCTACGTGCACACCGACGCGAACGCGGTGAACGTGCTCGGGACCATCGTCCCGGAAGGGACCACCGTCAGCATCCCGGTCACCGGCGCGCAGATCGGCGTCCCGACCGTCGACCATGGCACTCTGAGCGCGCAGTACACCACGACGGCGGACCCGCCGCAGCAGACCGCCGGGGCCACCTCCGCCCATGCGCACATGGATCTGGTCCTCTCCGGGACGTTCTACGACGTGGCGGGCACGCAGCTCTACAGCGGACCGGTTCAGCAGGCCCGGTTCGGCGACGTCACCGCGACCTGCCAAGGCTCCGAACCGACGACGAGCAGTACGTCGGTGCCGACGACCACGCCCGTCACGCCGCCCACCACGCCGACGTCCGCGAGTCCGCCGCCGACGACCCCGCCGACTCCGCCGACTCCGACCACGGTTCCGACGTCCAAGCCCCATCCGCCGCACCACTCGTCGCCATCGCCCGGAGGCGGCGGGCAGACGCGGCCGGCCGGGACGCTGCCGGACACCGGTGGCGGATCCTCGGGCTGGTGGATGGCGTTGTCGGCCATCGGGCTCGGCGCTGGAACGATGCTGCTGTTCCTCGCCACGCGGCGGCATGGCAAGCATCTGTGATGAACGACTGCGTCCGCACATAACGAGAAGCGCGGAAGTCCCTGAGGACTTCCGCGCTTCTCACTATGCAGAGGCCTATACCGCCCTCATAGGGAACGCAATACTTAGCGAAGCGTCACCTGGCGGCTCACCAGACCGGCCCGCGCGCGCCGCTCCTCGTTGCTCAGCGGCGTCTCGTCGGCGAGCGCCTTGGCGAGCCGCTCGGCGAACTCGGCGGCCGGCTTCTCGATCTCCGAGGCCTCCATCTCCTTGGGGAGGTCCCACACCGGCACGACAAGGCCGCAGGCGCGGAACGCGCCGACGTAACGCGTGCCCTCACCGAGGTTGGACTGCTTGGCGGCGTGCAGCCGCGCCAGCGCGTCCATCAGCTTCTCTTCCTCGTACGGCATGACCCAGCGCAGGTGGCCCTTCTCCCGGATGCGGGTCCAGTACGCCGAGGGCACGGACTCCAGCTTCTTGGTCGGGTAGGCCGCGGCGTTGGCGTGCTCCAGGGACATCTGGGCCTCGGCGGAGACGTCGGCGCCGTCGATGATCCAGAAGCCGAAGTCGTCGTGGACGGTGATGTCCAGGCCCTCGGCGGAGGTGTCGAGCAGATCGCGCAGGCGCGGGCCGTCGGCCGAGGGCGCCGCGGAGTCCACGACGGTGCCCGGCTCGCTGTCCAGCGCCCGCAGCAGGGCGTCGGCCAGGTCCCGGTCCGGGTCGCCGGAGGTGGCCAGGGTCTGGAGCGCGAGCATGATCTCGCCGGTGTCGCGGTGCACCGCCGGGGCCGCCATCGGCAGCACGGTGGCCAGCGTGATCTTGCGGTCGGCGTGCTCGCCGAGCAGCTTCAGCGGGGCGGTGGCGGCCGGCACCAGCTCGCGCATCGCGACGATGTCGGTCTCGCCGGGCAGCCCCTCGAACGGGCGCTTGGCGGCGGTGACCTCGGCAGCCTGCTGCTGGGCCGCGGCCGACGCCTCCCGTCCGTGGCAGGCCTTGTAGCGGCGGCCGGAGCCGCACGGGCACTCCTCGCGCCCGCCGACGACCGGGATCTCGCCGTCCGCCGGGACGCCGACCTTCGCAGCGCCGGCCTTGGCCGCCCTGCTCGACTTCTTGCCCATGCCGGCCCTTCCTGCCCTGGGATGATTGCACCGGCCAGCCTAGTGGGCCCGGAGGGTGGGACGAGCCGACACCGCCGGTGACACCCTGCTCGCCACCCTGCTACTGTGCGGGTATGCGCTCGTACCAGCAACAGTGGTGGTGGTCCGCCCCAGGCGGACCCCGGTAGCAGCGCACTCACGCTCACCCACCGGCCGCCTTGAGAGGCGGCCGGTTCTGGTATCTCCGGGGACTTTCCGGAGGGCAGCCGGTGGGCCTCGCGGAGAGCGGCCTCGATCGAGAGGCACCGCAATGGCACACCAGGCGATGACGTCCCCCGCCGATCCGACGGGCCCGTCGCTGGCCTCCGCCCTGTCGCAATCCCCTTCCCATCCGCTCGCGGCGCTGCCCGCGGGACCGTTCGCGTTGCTCCGGCGCGGCGCCGAGGCCGACGTGGAGCTGCTCACCGGCGCGGCGTTCGAGCAGTTCCCGGCGTTGGCGGACCTGCCGACCGAGGACCCGGACGAGCTGCTCGTGCTCGTGCCCTACCGGCAGCTGACCGAGCGCGGCGACGCCTGCCACGACGACCACGCGCCGCTGCTGGCGCTGCGGGTCACGGGGCGCTCGCGCCTGGCGGTCGGCGCGCTGCCCCCGGCCGTCGCGCCGGTGCTGCGCGACGGCGCGTTCGACGTGGACGACGACGCCTACGGCGCCTCGGTGAAACGGGTGCTGGACGAGGAGATCGGCGCCGGCGAGGGCTCGAACTTCGTGATCCGGCGGACCTTCGTCGGGCACTGCGACGCCGCGCGGGAGACGGCGTACGGGGCCTTCCGGGCACTGCTGGACAGCGAGCGCAACGCCTACTGGACGTTCCTCATCGACACCGGCGAGCAGCTGCTGGTGGGGGCCACGCCGGAGCGGCACGTGTCGCTGGCGGACGGCGTGGCGGTGATGAACCCGATCAGCGGGACGCTGCGCGAGGCGCCGGCGACGGCCTCGCGCGAGCGGATCCTGGAGTTCCTCGGCGACGCCAAGGAGCGCGAGGAGCTGGCGATGGTCGTGGACGAGGAGCTGAAGATGCTGGCCGAGGTCGGCGACCTCGGCGGGTGGGTGCGCGGGCCGTACCTGAAGGAGATGACGAACCTGGCGCACACCGAGTACTACATCGAGGCCCGCACCACGATGGACCCGCGGCTGATCCTGCGCACGACGATGTTCGCGCCGACCGCGACCGGCTCGCCGATCCGCAACGCGTTCCGCGCGATCAAGCGCCACGAGCACGGCGGGCGCGGGTACTACGCGGGCGTGGTGGCGCTGATCGGGCGGGACGCCGCCGGGCAGCCGACGATGGACGCGCCGCTGATGCTGCGGGTGGCGTATCTGGACTACGACGGGACGGTGCGGGTGCCGGTCGGGGCGACGCTGGTGCGCGGCTCGGACCCGTTCGAGGAGGTGCGGGAGACCTACGCCAAGGCGGCCGGGGTGCTGCGGGCGTTCGGGGTGCGGTTCGGGGCGCGGAACAGCGGGATCGAGGGGATCGGGGAGGCGGATCGGGGCGCCCCGGGGGCTCCGGGGGCTCCAGGGGCTCCGGGGACTCCGGGGGGCGGGCTGGAGGGTCTTGATGTGCACGACGGCGCGGCGGACTACCGGGCGGCGAGTCCGGCAGCGAGTCCGGCGGCGAGTCCGGCGGCGGCGCGGCGGGGGCCGATCGGGGACGCGGTGTTGGGGCGCGGGGCGGAGATGGCCGGGGTCGCCGGAGCGGCTGGGGCGGTCGGGGAAACCGCGGAGCAGCCGGCCGCGCGCACCGCGCCGTGGTCCGACGACCCCGAGGTGGCGGCCGTGCTGGCGGCGCGCAACATCGGCCTGTCGCCGTTCTGGCTGAACGAGCACGAGCCGGCCGAGCTGGTCGACCCGGCGCTGGTCGGACGCAGTGTGCTGATCGTCGACAACGAGGACGCGTTCACCTCGATGCTGGCGGTCGAGCTGCGGGCGCTCGGCCTGGAGACCACGCGGGTGGCGCACGACGAGCTGCCGGACCCGGCCGGGTTCGACCTGGTGCTGCTCGGCCCCGGCCCCGGCGACCCGCGGGACGTGGCGACGCCGCGGATCCGGGCCGTGCGGAACCTGGCCAAGCAGATGATCGACCTGCGCAAGCCGACACTCGGCCTGTGCCTGGGGCACCAGGCGCTGGCCGCCGCACTCGGCCTGGAGCTGACCCGGCTGCCCACGCCGATGCAGGGCACCCAGGTGGAGCTCGACCTGTTCGGCAGTACTGAACGGGTCGCGTTCTACAACTCCTACGCCGCGAAGCTGCCGGAGTTCCTGGTGCTGGAGTCCGTGCCGATCCCCGGCACCGGGCTCGCGGCGGCGCTGCGCGGACCGTCGTTCACCGGTCTGCAGTTCCACCCCGAGTCGGTGCTCACCCTCGACGGGCTGGGGATCCTCGGACGCGAGATCCGGAGGCTGCTGACGGCGCGTTGAGGAGCTGTCGGCCCCGGCGCCGGTATCGGCATCGACATCGGTGCTGACGCCGGCCCGGGAGCCGACGCCGACCCAGGGGCTGACGCCGGCCCGGGTGCCGGCGCCGGTTCCGGGACCCGGTCGGTGACGGCCGCCTGGTCGTCACCCGCACCGTTGCCCCGGGCCCGCGCCACACGCCCGGTCCCGCGCCTCACGCCCCGGCTCCGCGCCTCAGGCCCCGGTCATCCGGACCCCGGCCGGGTACCGGGGCACCCAGGCGGTATCGGAGCCGGCCCCGGCCCCGGACTCGCCCCGTCCGCCCCGCGCCTGGCCCAGGCGCGACCCGCCGAGGCGGGCGCCGCGCATTCCGCGGACCCGTCCCGGGCTCGGGAAGCGTCCGGCCAGGGCCGTGCCCATCCGGCGCCACCAGCGGCGCGGCGGGTCCGGCGGGGGCGGGGGCGCGGCGTGCCGGGCGTGCAGGCGGACCGCCGCCCACACCGTCTTCGGCGCGCTCGGGTCGTCCGCGCGCACCGGTCCGGCCTGCCGGTCCCATTCCTGCGGGCACGGTTCGACGCCCCAGGCGTCGGCCAACAGCCCCACAATGCCGAGTCCGCGGCCGTCGACCGCGGACTCGTCCACCTCGTCCAGGTCCACCGCTTCCAAGTCCGCGCGCTCCGGACCGGAGGTGACCTTCGCCACATTCTCGGGATGGTGACCGCCGTCCGTGACGGCGATCCGCAGAACTCTGCTGTCCTCCATCCACCACGCCACCCGGATGGTGCCGCCCGTCAGCGGCAGCGCGTGCCGCAGAGCGTTGCTCACCAATTCCGAGAGGATCAGTACCGCGTCGTCCGCGACCGACGGCGCCACACGCATCCGGTGGAGCGCGTCGGCCAGCGCATGGCGCGCCGCCCCGACACTCTCGGGCGCGTGCGGGAAATCCGTCCCGCCGACTTCGTTGTTCGGTCGCGGCGCCTGCCCGCGCTCGACCGTTTCGGATATCTCCGCCGATTCCCGGGGACTCTCCGGTTTCACCGACATGACGACCCCCACGGCTCCCTCCCTGCCGACGAGGAGCTACTCGCGGTAGATGCCCGGTTCGTCCTCGGAGAAAACTGGAACCTCAGGGTTTATCAGGGTTCAACCCGGTGACGGCGGGCTGAGACCCGGCGGACACCCGCGCGCCGTCCCGGCCCAGTCTGGCCAGGACGGCTTTGGGGCGGTTGGAGATGATCGCGTCGACGCCGAGTTCCACGCACAGATCGATATCCGAGGCTTGGTCGACGGTCCAGACATGGACGCGGTTTCCCAGAGAATGCAAGCGTTCCACGTATTCCGGATGAGTTCGCAGAATGTGGATTCCGGGTCCTGCGATACGCACTCCGCGCGGCAGCGAGCCGTCCCGGAACCGCAGCGGCACCCGGTCCAGGAGCAGCACGGTCTCCAGGGACGGCGCCAGCCGCCGGATCCGGCGCACGGACAGCGCCGAGAACGACATGACCCGGACCGGGGACCGCTCGCCGAGGCGGGGGTGCGCCAGCCCGAACCGGTCCAGCAGCGCCACCAGGTGCTCCTCGACCAGGCCGGCGTAGCGGGTCGGGTGCTTGGTCTCGATGGCCAGCTCCACCCGGCGCGGGTGGTCGACGACCAGCTCCAGCAGCCGCTCCAGGGTGAGCACCCGGTGCGCGCCCTCGCGGCGCAGGTCCGGGTACTCGACGTAGGCGGCGCCGGGGCCCTCGGCCCCGGGGGCCGGCTGCTTCCAGGAGCCGAAGTCCAGCTGCCGCAGCTGGGCCAGCTCCAGCGTGGAGACCACGCCGCGGCCGTTGGAGGTGCGGTTGACCCGGCGGTCGTGCACGCACACCAGGTGCATGTCGGCGGTGAGGCGGACGTCGCACTCCAGGCCGTCGGCGCCCTGCAACAGCGCGGACTCGTAGGCGGCCAGGGTGTGTTCGGGCACGTCCTCGGAGGCGCCGCGGTGGGCGATGACCGGGATGTCGGCGGCGGCGCGCGGGGGCAGGGCCGGGCCGGAGGCGTTGGTGCGCAGGCCGACGTGGAGCGCGTGGGTGGGACGACCGCTCAGGCTGCTAGGGCCGGCCAGGCTGCTCGGTCCGGCCAGGCTGCTCGGGCTGTTCGGGGGCTCAGGCCGGCGCGTTGATTGCACACTCGAAATCCTTCCAGACTCCACCCGTCGCGCGGTCGCAAACCGTGTCCGGTATCCGCCCTATTCAACAGGCTTTCACCGCGACTTCAAGGGCCCGCCATCCTCTCTGTCCAGACAGTGGGGGTCTTGTCGTATCGTCGTACCGACGGACCACGACCGATCATCCGATCTCAGGGGGGACCCATGAGCCAGCAGCCGTACGGACAGCCCGGTTACCAGCAGCAGCCGCCGCCCCAGCAGCAGCAGTACGCGCCGCCGCCGCAGCAGCAGTTCCAGCAGAACTTCCTGTGCGTCACCACCAACGACATCCCGGGCTACCGGATCGACGTGGTGTACGGCGAGGTCTTCGGCCTGACCGTCCGCAGCCGCAACGCCTTCAGCCAGATGGGGGCCGGCCTGAAGTCGATGTTCGGCGGCGAGCTCAAGGGCATGACCAAGGCGCTGGTCGACAGCCGCAACGAGGTCATGCAGCGGATGATCCAGGAAGCGCTGAACCGCGGCGGCAACGCGATCGTCGGCATGCGCTTCGACACCTCGGAGATGGGCGACGTCTGGACCGAGATCTGCGCCTACGGCACCGCGGTGAGCATCAGCCGGGTCGGCTGACCGGGCGCGGACCTGGCCGGGCACAGAACTGGCTGGACACGGACCTGGCTGGACACAGAACTGCCTGGACACAGACCTGCCTGGGTACAGCCCTGGTCGGCGCGGCCTGGCAGGCAGGTCCGGGGCACCATCGGATCGCCGCCGACCGGCCGAGCCAGTTCGCCGTCACGCCATGCGTCCCGCGCGGGCGCGGAACCCGCCAACCGGGGTCCGCGCCCGCCGCTGTCTCTCGCGGTCATCCACCGCTTCTCCCCGCCGCCACCCGCCGCCATTTCGCAAGGTTTGCGTTTCGCGCATCCCCGGCGGATATCGTGAGCCGATGATCCGTCGCCTGCCGGCCGCGTCGGCCGCCGCCGTCGCGGCGGTGCTGTGTTGTCTGGCCGGCAGCGGGTTCCGTATGGTGCGGCTGATCGCGCGGGTGGAGCGGGTGTCGGTGTGGACCGTGCTGAACACCCGCCGGAGTCTGGCCTTCAACGCCTGGAGGGCGGCGCTCACCACCGGCGACCGGGTGCTGTTCGGCGCCGTCGGCGTGGCGGCCGCCGCCGGAGTGCTGGCCGCGCCGTATCTGCGGCCCCGCGTGGCCTCGGCCGCCACCCGCTTCCGCGCCGCGCTCGCAGCGCGCGTCACCCGTAGGGGATAATCAGCGACCATGGCCGAGCTCGTCTTCTTCACCGGAACCATGGACAGCGGCAAGTCGACCCTCGCCTTGCAGCTCGACCACAACCACAACGCCCGCGGCCGGGCCGGGCTCATCTTCACCCGGGACGACCGGGCCGGCAGCGCCACCATCTCCAGCCGCCTGGGCCTGAAGGCGGCCGCCGTCGAGGTCGAGGACGACACCGACCTGCTGAACCACGTGGTCCAGATGATGTCGGCCGGCGGCAAGGTCGACTACGTGGTGGCCGACGAGGCCCAGTTCTACACCGAGGACCACATCGAGCAGCTGGCGCGGATGGTCGACGAGCTGTCGATCGACGTCTACGCCTTCGGCATCACCACCGACTTCCGCACCCGCCTGTTCCCCGGCAGCAAGCGCCTGATCGAGCTGGCCGACCGCATCGAGGTGCTCCAGGTCCAGACCCTGTGCTGGTGCGGGGCCCGGGCCACCCACAACGCCCGCACCGTCCGCGGCGAGATGGTCCTGGAGGGCGAGCAGGTGATGGTCGGCGACACCGCGGTCGAGGACGAGATCGGCTACGAGGTGCTGTGCCGGCGCCACCACCGCCGCCGCCTGACCGCCGCCCGCTCCGGCGCCGGCTCGCTGAGCCCGGACACGCTGCCGTTCGGCGCCGCCTGACCGGGACCGGCCGGTTGTGAGAGACTGCTTCCTCACGGGCGCCCGAGGCGCCTGAGGAGGATTTGCCTAGCGGCCGAAGGCGTTGGTCTTGAAAACCAAAGTGGTGAGAGCCACCGTGGGTTCGAATCCCACATCCTCCGCTGCCGCCGGCGCCCCGAACCGCACGCCTGCCTGACCGGATCCGTCGAGCGGCCCCGCTCTACGCATCGATTGCGTTTTTCGCATCGTGCACGGCCTGAATCAGGGCTCGGAAAATAAGTGCCGGGTCATGCCCTGCCTTCGCTCCGCTCTCGTCATTCGGGGATACCACTTTGCCCAAGATCCATACCCTGCGACTGGCCACGCTCGCCGTCGCCGGTACCGCGTTCCTCACGGTCGGAGCCGGTCCGGCCCTCGCCGCCGGGCCGTCCGGCGGGTCCGTCGCCACGAGCGACGCGCCCGCCGCTCCCCTGGTCGTCGGCCTCGGGTTCTACTCCGGCACGCTGCACGCCACCGCGAACCTGTACGTCTACAACGTCGATCTGGCGAAGCAGCCGACCACCACCTACCGGATCGACTGGGGTGACGGCAGCGAGCCCTGGACCCGGACCGGCGGGACCGTGCCGAACGGCCTGGACATCCAGCACGACTATCCGCACGCCGGGCTCTGGACGGTGACGGCGACGGTGGACGACGGGACGTCCACCGCCGGCAAGACCACCTCCTACACCGCGCACTACCCGACGGCTCCGACCACGCCGGGCACGACCTTCACCCCGGTGTCCGGGAACGCACCGCTGGCCGGGGACCTGAGCATCGTCAACGGCGCCGTGGATCCCGCGGCCGCCAAGAGCTACGTCGTGAACTGGGGCGACGGCTCTCCCTTGCAGACGGTGGCCGCCGCCGTCTCGGGAGCGACGCTCGTCCACCACATCTTCACCACGCCGCGCTCCTACGAGGTGTCGGCGGTGACCAGCGACGGCGTCGACACCTCGCTGCCGCCGACGTACCCGACCAGGGTCGGCGCCTGGGGCGTGGCGTTCGCCACCACGGTGAACACGTCCGCCTTCGCGACGGTGTCCATCACCTCCTCGGCGGGTCCGGCCCTGCCGACGTACAGCGACTACTACGTCTACTCCGTCAACTGGGGCGACGGCACCACCTCGTCCCTCACCCAGTCGCTGGGCATGACCCACCAGTACAAGTCCGGCGGCTCGTACCCGGTCACGGTGACCATGGCGCCGACCATGGACGTCGACCGGACACCCGCCTACACCTGGACCGCCACGTCGACGCTGGCCGTGCCCACGCCGCCGCCGCCCGCGCCGGTCGCCACGGGTGCGCGCCCGGTGCAGCGCATCGGCGGCGACGACCGGATCGGGACCGGGATCCTGGTCTCCCTGAACGCCTGGAGCTCCTGGCAGAACCCGTATCCCACCCTCGACCGCCTTCCCGCCGACGCCGTCGTGCTGGCGCGGGCGGACGGCTTCTCCGACGCGCTGGCCGGGGTTCCGCTGGCGGCGCACGTCAACGGCCCGCTGCTGCTGACCGACGGCGCCGCCCTGCCCGGGAACGTCGAGCGCGAGATCGGCCGAGTCCTCAAGCCCAACGCCGGCAAGACCGTCTACCTGCTCGGCGGCCCGGCCGCCGTGTCCCCGGCGGTCCAGCAGCGACTGGGCCAGCTCGGCTACACGGTGCAGCGCTACTCCGGCTCCGACCGGTTCGGCACGGCCCTGGACATCGCCCGGCGCGGGCTCGGCGACCCGGCCAGGATCGTCGTGGCCACCGGCCTGGACTACCCGGACGCGCTGGCCGCCGGGCCGTACGCGTCCTCGGTACTGGGCACGGCCGGGCACGAGGCGGCCGTGGTCCTGTCCCAGGGCGGGGCCCTGGACCCGGCGACCGCCGGGTACATCGGCTCCCGGCTCGCCGGCTCCAGCGCGGGGGCGCCGGCGGTGGTCACCGTCGGCGGCCAGGCCGGCCACGCGGTCGACGCGGCGTTCCCGGCCCTGGCCGGCCACGAGCTCAAGCTGGAGGGCTCGGACCGCTTCCGGACGGCGGAGAAGGTCGCGTCCCGGTTCACCGCGGTGTCGCGGATCGGGGTGGCGACCGGCACCGGCTACGCCGACGCGCTCACCGGCGGAGCGTTCGCCGCGGCCCGGCACTTCCCGATCGTGCTCACCGAGCCGGCCGGCCTGGATCCCGCGGCGCACGACACGATCGCGACATTCTGGACCCAGCTGTCCCGCGCGTACCTCTTCGGCGGCAAGGCGGCCCTGACCGACCAGGTCCTGCACGAGGTCGACGCGGTCCTCAACGCGATGTCGCAGCCGTGAGCCCGGCGCGCTCCCGAAGCCGTCTCCGACGCGCCCCTTCCGACCAGGAAAGCACAATGCCCTCCATCAGAACCCGCACGACATCCCTGTCCCTGGCCGGCGCGGCGGTGCTGGCCCTCGGAACGGCGGCCTGCCCGGCCCAGGCCTCGGCCGCGGCCTCGGGCCTGCCGCAGCACGCAGCCCGCAACGGCGCCATCACGTTCGCCGCTCCGTACTTCACCGGCGTGGCCGCTGTCGATCCCGTCACGGGCGCCAACGTCCCGTTCCCCATCCCCGCGCTCAGCGCCCTGAAGGGCACGCTCAGCGACGTCGCATGGGCGCCGGACGGGACGAGGATCGCGGCCGTCCTGGCCCACGGCACGACCGAGGGCCGGGACCTGATCACCTACTCCTTCCTCGACCAGACCGTCACCACGGTCGAGGCCGGCATCCCGCTGCTGTCGGGTCCGTCCTGGACCCCGGACGGGTCCGCCATCCTGTTCTCCAGCCCCAGCGGGCCGCAGCGCAACGGGCCGGACGTCCTGTGGACGATCAGCCCGGCGGCGGGCAGCGTCGAGCACCAGGCGCTGCCCGACGAGCCGAAGTGCCAGGAGATCGAGCCCTCGGCCGGGCCGGGCGGCGCGATCCTGTTCACCCGGACCCCGTACCTCTCCTGCGACGGCGGCAACGGCATCGGCTACTCCGTCAACGGGCACACCACCGTCATCGGCCAGGCGCAGGACTTCCACCCGGCGCTGTCCCCGGACGGCAGGACCATCGTGTACTGCCACCCGGACCCGACCAGCGGCAGCTACCAGATCTACCGCTCGGCGATCGTCGACGGGATTCCGCAGCCCGGCGTCCCGCTTCCCGGCACGCCGAACCGGGTCACCGGCGACCTGGTGTTCTCGCCCGACGGGTCGGCCATCGCGTTCCACGTCGCCACCGCCTCGGGCGGACAGCTGATGACCATGCCGGCCGCCGGCGGCACCCCCGTCGGCCTCGGCCAGCCCGGAAGCACCGGCACCCGCCTGAGCTGGCAGCCGGTCTTCGACAAGGACGTGGTCCGGCTCTACGGCGACAGCCGCGTCACGACGGCGGTCAACGCCTCGCGCTTCGAGTGGGCCGGCAACGGCACGGCCGACCCGGCCCGCAAGCAGGCGAAGGCCGCGGTCATCAGCCGGGCGGACAACTACGCCGACGCGCTCGGCGGCGCCGTCCTGGCCACCCGGGCCGGCGGCCCGCTGCTGCTCACCGCGACCGGCACCCTGGACCCCGCGGTCCGGGCCGAGCTCGACCGCATCCTTCCCGCCGGAGCACCGGTCTACGTCCTCGGGGGCGGCGCCGCGGTCTCCCAGAACGTCGAGAACCAGCTCGCCGGCCGCTACAAGGTGCAGCGCGAGGCGGGCTCCGATCGCTATTCCACCGCGGTGGCCGTGGCCAAGGCCACGCTCGCGCTGACGCCCGCCTCGGGCAACCCGGTGCACATCCTGGCCGCCACCGGCCTCAACTACCCGGACGCGCTGTCCGCCGGCGCCGCCGCCGGAGCGCTGGGGAACGGTGTGGTGGTCCTGACCGCGGACGGCCGGCTGCCGGACGCGACCCGGCGCTTCCTCGCCGACCCGACCGGCACCCGGGCGGCCGTCGAGGTCGACACCATCGGCGGCCAGGCGCACCAGGCCATCCCCGACTACGTGGGGAGCGTGCCGCTGCCGGCCGGGTCGTACATCAGGGACTACTCGGGCCAGGACCGCTTCGACACCTCCTACAAGGTGGCCAACAGCCTGCTGACCGGCCTGGTCCCGACCGCGGCGGGCATCGTCACCGCCGAGAACTGG
Organism: Catenulispora yoronensis; assembly: GCF_039531695.1. Classification (NCBI taxonomy): domain Bacteria; kingdom Bacillati; phylum Actinomycetota; class Actinomycetes; order Catenulisporales; family Catenulisporaceae; genus Catenulispora; species Catenulispora yoronensis. The sequence goes on along the minus strand of NZ_BAAAQN010000024.1, from coordinate 46,330 downwards.
CCCGACGCCCTGGCCGGCGGCGCCCTGCTCGGCACCCTGCGGGGACCGCTGCTGCTCTACCCCTCGGCCGCGACCGCCGCGACCGGTGCGACCGACAAGTGGCTCCGGGCCAACGCGGCCCATCTGCGCTCGGTGCTCATCCTCGGTGGTCCGAACGCCTTGGGGCCCTCGACGCCGCGCCTGATCCAGAGCGACATCGCACCGCCCGGCGGATCGGTCTACACGGAGAACCCCTACTGACCAATCACGTGTTCTGCTGAGCGATACGGCTACGAGCCGGTGCTGCTCGGGCGTCCGGATCCCGGTGCCCGAGCAGCGCTGTCTCCGGCCGCCTCAATAAACCCCTTAACGGCACCGGCTCCCGTGTTACCGTAATAAGCATCCCCGTTTAGAGGAGCGCGACATGTTGGGCGAAGACGACATCTCCGGCTGAGCTGCCGGGTGGTCGAGCGTGGGTGGGTCGTCGATCCGCCGCTCGGCGTCTGTGTCTTCTTGTCTCCCCACTGGTCTTTCCCGTATCGAGCGGACTGCTCTGCGGGCTCCTCTAGGGCGTGTTCCCATGTCTTTCTCCCCCATTGTCGTCGCCGACCTGTCGTTCTCGTGGCCGGACGACACCCCGGTGTTCCAGGACCTCTCCTTCAATGTCGACGCCGAGCGCGTCGGGCTGGTCGCGCCCAACGGGGCCGGGAAGAGTACGTTGCTCAAGCTCGTCGCGGGGGTGCTGACGCCGCGGTCCGGGAGTGTCTCCGTGGAGGGGGTGCTCGGGTATCTGCCGCAGGATCTTCCGTTGACCGCGGAGCGCAGCGTGGCCGAGGTGCTCGGAGTCGCGGAGGTCGTGGCGGCGCTGGACGCCATCGAGGGCGGCGACACCGACGAGCGGCACTTCGCGGTGATCGGCGACGACTGGGACGTGGAGGACCGGGCCCGGGTCGAGCTGGAGCGGCTGGGGCTGGACCAGGTGTCGCTGCGCGACCCGCTCGGTGCGTTGTCCGGCGGGCAGGCCGTCTCGCTGGGGCTGGCCGCGGAGCTGTTGCGGCGTCCGGACGTGCTGCTGCTGGACGAGCCCACCAACAATCTGGACGGACCGGCCCGCCGGCGCCTGTACGAGGTGCTGGAGAAGTGGCGCGGCTGCCTGCTGGTGGTCAGCCACGACCGCGAGCTGCTGGAGCGGATGGACCGCATCGCAGAGCTCGACGACAGCCGGATCCGTTTCCACGGCGGCAATTTCAGCGCGTATCAGGAAGCTGTCGAAGCAGAGCGGGAGTCGGCGGAACGCCGGCTGCGCAACGCCGAGCAGGAGCTGAAGCGCGAGAAGCGGGAGATGCAGCAGGCCCGGGAGCGGGCCGAGCGGCGGGCCGGCAACGCGGCGCGCAATCTGGAGAACGCCGGGCTGCCGCGCATCGTGGCCGGCGGGCTCAAGCGCAGCGCCGAGAACTCGGCCGGCACCGCGCGGCAGATGCACGTCTCACGGGTGCAGGACGCGAAGGAGCGGGTCGACGACGCGTCCCGGGCCGTGCGCTCGGACCAGCAGATCGCGCTGGAACTGCCCGGGACGCGGGTCCCGGCCGGCCGCACCCTGTTCGTGGGGGAGCAGCTGCGCAAGCGCTTCGGCGACCGGGAACTGTTCGCCGGCGAGGGCGTGGACCTCACCGTCCGCGGCCCCGAGCGCATCGCGCTGACCGGCGCCAACGGCGCGGGCAAGTCCACGCTGCTCCGGCTGATCAGCGGCGACCTGGCCCCCGACGCCGGCTCGGTCCAGCACGCCGACGGCCGCACCGCCTATCTCTCCCAGCGCCTGGACCTGCTGGACGAGGACCGCACCGTGGCCGAGAACCTCGCCGCCGCGGCGCCGACCCTGCCCGACGCCGAGCGCCTGCATCTGCTGGCCCGCTTCCTGTTCCGCGGCCGCCGCATTCACTTGCCGGTGCGCGCGTTGTCCGGCGGCGAGCGCCTGCGCGCGACGCTGGCGTGCGTGCTGTTCGCGGAGCCGGCGCCGCATCTGCTGCTGCTCGACGAGCCGACGAACAACCTGGACCTGGTGAGCGTCGGACAGCTGGAGAGCGCGCTGAACGCGTATCAGGGGGCGTTCATCGTGATCAGTCACGACGAGCGTTTCCTCGCCGAGATCAAGGTGGAACGGCGTTTGGCGCTGATGGAAGGGCGGCTGGTGGCGGGCTGACCGCGGATCCGCTCATCGCAGCATCCTGTTTTATTCGCGAGCACGCCGGCCGGTCCGGCGGTAGCGTCCGATGGCATGACGCCACCTCCGCCGCCCGTCATCGAACCGTTCGACCCGCACGCCGCCTCCGAGGCCGACCTGGACGCCCTCCACGCGTTCCGGGTCGCCGCGCGGGCGGTCGACATGCCCGAGGACCCGGCTCCGAGCCGCGCCGCGGTGGTCGGCCAGGCGCGGACCGCGACCTGGTCGGACAGCGTGCGGGCGCTGTGGGTGGCCCGGGTCGACGGCACCGTGGTCGGGCTGGGCTCCCACGAGCTGCTCGCGGGCGTGAACTCGACGATCGGCTACGTGGACCTGCGGATCCACCCGGCGCATCGGCGGCGCGGGATCGGGACCGCGCTGATCCGGCCGATCGCCGAGTCGGTCACGGCGGGGGGCCGGGACCTGGTGCTGGGCGTGCCGGTGAAGCCGGGGTCGGCCGGCGAGGCGTGGGTGACCCGGCTGGGCTTCGCCTTCACCGCCGACGTCGTCGTCCAGCGGCTGGTGGTGCGCGGCGAGGACGCCGTCCGACCCCGGTCGGCGCCGGTGGCCCCGGGCTACCGCCTGGTGGAGTGGTCGACCGCGGCGCCGGAGGAGCTGATCGCGTCCTATGCCGCAGCCCGCCAGGCGATCGCGGACGCCCCCAGGGGAGGCTCCTCCTATCGCGAGGAGGGGCGGTGGACGCCGGAGACCATCCGCGAGGCCGAGCGCCACTATGTGGAGCAGGGCGCCCAGGAGCGGGTCGCGGTCGCGGTCTGCGAGGCGGACGGCACCGTGGCCGGGCTGACCATCGTCGTGCGCTACATGTTCCGCCCCGAGTTGGGGTACCAGTTCGACACCGCCGTGATGCCCGCCCACCGGGGCCGCGGCCTCGGTCTCGCGCTGAAGTCCGCCATGCTCGGCACGCTCCGGAGCGAGTGGCCCGAGTTGGAGCGGATCCACACGAGCAACAACACGACGAACACGTACATGCTCGCGGTCAACGAGGAGCTGGGATTCCGGCCGCTGCGCCATGGGCGCTATTACGAACTCCCGACCGCGCAGTTGCTGGCGAACCTCGCCCAACTGCCGGACGCCGTCAGCCGGTGAGCTTCGCGACGTCGGCCTTCGCCGTCGCAAGGTCCTGCGTCACCAGGGCGGCGGCCGCGTCCAGGTCGTCTTGGGCCGCGGTCCCCTGCTGGTACCGGGACGCCGTGGCCACCCAATCGCTCAGGTCCCACTTGGCCTTCGCCATGTCGCGCGTCCACTGGTTCAAGGTCCCGGGTTTGCCGTCATAGGCGGCCGTGGCTTCGTTCACGGCCTCGGTATACGTCGCGTCCGCCTCAGGGTTCGGTGACAGCCGGAACTTCGCGAACGCCGCGGCCGGCGAGGTCGAATCCGTGAACGCCTGGCTATAGGCGGCCTCGGAGGCATAGTGCGTAGTGCCGATGATCGTCTGGCCGGTCGCGAGCAAGTCCGTGTAGTGCTGGACGGATGCCAGCAGGATTTCGGAAGCCTTAGCTTTTCCTGAGAGATGGTCCGCGCCGCCGGAGCCGCCGGAGCCGCCGTCCGCGCTCCGCCGAGCATCCGGATCCGCGCCGAGGCCGGCCGACGCGCCGGCCACCGATCGCGGGTCGTCGTCGAATCCGCCCAGCGCGGCGACCGCGGCGAGCAGCACCATCACCCCGGCCAGGACGGACAGCAGGGTCAGGCCCTGCCGCTGCCCCATGCCCAACACCCGGCGCAACGGCCGGCCGCGGCGGCCCGTCCCGGGCCTCCAGTCAATCTTCGGCACCCTGGAGAAACTAGCGGGGACCACCCCCTGTTCACCAGGGTGTCGAATAGTACTGAGGCCCAGGCTGAGACTGAAGGGCGCCCTTCACCTTCGCTTCAGCCAAGCAGAGAAACCTCTGGCGCCATGACCGATAGCCCGCGACTCCCCAAGGGAGTCTGGATAAACACCTCGCTCGCCGTGGTCGTGGCCGCCGGCGGGGCGGGCGCCTGGGCCCTGCTCGGCAACGACACCACCACCAAGGCCGCTTCGAGCAGCCGCACCGTCGCGGTGCAGCGCGGCGACGTCACCGCGCAGGTCTCGGCCTCCGGCAACGTCACGCTGCCCGCCCAGGACTCCCTCGCGTTCACCGCTTCGGGCACGGTGACCGAGGTCGACGTGAAGGTCGGGGACGTCGTCAAGGCCGGCCAGGTGCTGGCCAAGGTGGACCCCGCCGACGCCAACCAGCAGCTGACCGCCGCGCAGGCCCAGCTGGCCACCGCGCAGGCCCAGCTGACCAAGCTGCAACAGGGCCAGACGCCGCAGCAGCAGGCGCTCAGCGCCCAGCAGCTGAAGTCGGCCCAGGACAGCCTGGCCGCGGCCCGGACCTCGTACAGCGACTCGCAGAACTCGATATCGCTGGACGCCTCGAACCTGGCCTCGGCGGTCGGCAACGCCAAGTCCGCGCTGAGCGCGGACCAGGCGACGCAGGCCGCGGACTGCGCCGCCGGCGCGGCCAAGGCGGCGGCCTGCACGGCCGACGCCAACAAGGTCGCGCAGGACCAGAACGCGCTGACCCAGGCCCAGAACGCCCAGAAGACCGGGACGCAGAAGGACACCCAGTCGCTGCACCAGGCGCAGAACTCGCTGAACCAGGCGCAGAACTCCTACAACACCACCGTGGCGCAGCAGGCGGTCTCCGCCGCCCCGGCCACCCCGGACCAGCTGGCGCAGGCCAACCAGTCGGTGGTGAACGCCCAGAACTCGGTCGCCTCGGCGCAGAAGGCGCTGACCGGCACGACGATCACGGCGCCGACCAACGGCACGGTGCTCTCCGTCGGCGGCGTGGTCGGCGACGCGGTGAGCGCCGGGTCCTCGGGCTCGTCCTCCTCGTCCTCCTCGGGGTCGACCGGCTCCTCCGGCGCCTCCGGGTCGTCCGGGTCGTCGAGCTCCTCCAGCACGGCCAAGTCCGGCACCGGCTTCATCACCCTCGGCGACATGAGCACGCTGACCGTGCGGGCCCAGTTCGCCGAGACCGACGCCTCCAAGCTGAAGGCCGGGGAGTCGGCGCAGATCTCGATCAACGCCGTCCCGGGCTCGGCGCTGACCGCCTCCGTGCAGTCCGTCGACCCGACCGCGACCGTGGTGTCGAACGTCGTGGAGTACGGCGTCACGCTCCAGTTCACGGCCGGCCAGCAGGACCTGGCCTCGCTGAAGCCGGGCCAGACGGCCTCGGTCACGGTGGTCACCGACAAGGTGACGAACGTGCTGTACGTGCCGTCCTCGTCGGTGACCACGGTCGGCGGGCAGAGCACGGTGACGGTGGTCAGCGGCAAGGCCCAGACCCCGACGCCGGTGCAGGTCGGCGTGGTCGGCGACCAGACCACCGAGATCACCTCCGGCCTCAACGAGGGCGACCAGGTGCTGCTGTCCTCGCGCACCACCACGGGCACCACCACGAACCGCGGCGGGTTCACCGGCGGCGGCGCGGCCGGCGGCGGCCTGGGCGGCGGCCTCGGCGGCGGCCGGGGCGGATTCGGGGGGTGACCGGCATGCGCGGCAAAGACGGCCGCAGCGATCCGGAGGCGCTGGACACCCTGGTGCTGCCGACCGTTCCGGACGCTCCGCACACCGCCGGCGGCCCGGGCGGCCCGGGCGGCCCCGGGGGTCCGGGCGGCGGGCCCGGCGGCCCCGACCCGGTCATCCAGCTCACCGACATCACCAAGACCTACGGCATGGACGGCACCGCGGTGCACGCCCTGCGCGGCGTGACCCTGACCGTCCCGACCGGCGACTACGTGGCCATCATGGGCGCCTCGGGCTCGGGCAAGTCGACGATGATGAACATCATCGGCTGCCTGGACGTGCCCACCTCAGGCAGCTACCGGCTGGACGGCATCGAGGTCGAGCAGCTCTCGGACCGGCAGCTCGCGCTGGTCCGCAACCGCAAGATCGGCTTCGTCTTCCAGTCCTTCAACCTGCTGCCGCGCACCACCGCGCTGGACAACGTCGAGCTGCCGCTGATCTACGCCGGGGTCGGCACCGCCGAGCGGCGCAAGCGGGCCCGGGCGGCGCTGGAGCTGGTCGGTCTGGGCAGCCGCCTGGACCACAAGCCCAACGAGCTCTCCGGCGGCCAGCAACAGCGGGTGGCAGTGGCCCGGGCGCTGGTCACCGCGCCGGCCCTGATCCTGGCCGACGAGCCCACCGGCAACCTGGACAGCACCTCCTCGGCCGACGTGATGGCGCTGTTCGACCGGCTGCACCAGGCCGGGCGCACGATCGTGCTGATCACCCACGAGCACGACATCGCCGAGCACGCCGACCGGGCGATCCGGCTGATGGACGGCCGGATCGTCTCCGACGAGCGCAACGGCGCCCGGGGCTGGCTCTCCGGCCGGCCCGGCGCCGGCGCCACACACGGGAGCGTCTGATGAGATTCCGCGAGGTCTTCCGCTTCGCCTTCGCCGGCCTGCGGGCGAACAAGCTGCGCTCGGCGCTGACCACCCTGGGCATCCTGATCGGCGTGGGCGCGGTGATCCTGCTGGTGGCGGTCGGCAAGGGCTCCGGGGCGCAGGTCCAGGCCAACATCAACAAGCTGGGCACCAACCTGCTCACCGTCTCCCGGCAGGCCGGCGGCTTCGGCCAGCGGGCCTCGCGCAACACCGGGACGCAGAGCTCGGTCTCGGCGCTGACCACCGCCGACGCCCAGGCGCTGGTGGATCCGACCAACGCCCCGGACGTGCTGTCCTCCTCGCCGGTGGTGACCGCGAGCCCGACCGCCACCTACTCCGGGGCCACGCACCAGATCGCGCAGCTGGTGGGCAGCGTGCCGGCCTACTTCACGGCCACCAACTGGGAGCTCGCCGAGGGCTCGCTGCTCGGCGACGACGACGTGACCCAGGCCCGCAAGGTGATCGTGATCGGCCAGACGGTGGCCACCGACCTGTTCGGCACCGCCGACCCGGTCGGGCAGCAGGTGCAGATCAACAGCGTCCCCTACACCGTCGAGGGCGTGCTCAAGGCCAAGGGCTCGACCGGCCTGAACGACGCCGACGACTTCGCGGTGGCGCCGCTGACCACCGTGCAGAACTCGCTGACCGGCTTCGGCTCGCTGAACCAGATCGTGGTGGAGGCCAAGTCGGCCTCGGCCACCACCGCGGCGCAGGACGAGATCACCTCGATCCTGATGTCCCGGCACCACCTGGCCGCCACCGCCTCCCCGGACTTCCGGGTGCTGAACCAGCAGTCGCTGCTGGCCACCTCGGACTCCACCACCCACACCTTCACCGTGCTGCTCGGCGCGGTCGCGGCCATCTCGCTGGTGGTCGGCGGCATCGGGATCACCAACATCATGCTGGTCACGGTGACCGAGCGGACCCGGGAGATCGGCATCCGCAAAGCGCTCGGCGCGCCGCGCGCGGCGATCCTCGGCCAGTTCCTCATCGAGGCCGTTTTGCTGTCCCTGATCGGCGGAGCGCTGGGGGTGATCGCCGGCCTGGTCGGCACCCGGTTCACGGTGGCCGGCGTGAAGCCGGTGATCGTGCCGGCCTCGATCGCGCTGGCCTTCGCGGTGTCCGCGCTGATCGGGCTGTTCTTCGGGTCGTTCCCGGCCAACCGGGCGGCCAAGCTGCATCCGATCCAGGCCCTGCGCCACGAGTAAGCAACCACGAGCGGGAGAAGTCAGATGTCTGAGAACCAGGCCGGCCAGTCCGCCGGCGACGGCACCGGCACCGGCACGGGATCCGAGTCCGGCACCGGCAACGATGAGTTCGAGCTGCTGTCCACCGCGCCGAGCGCGCCGGACATCGCCGGCCAGCTCAAGGCGCGCAACGGCGGCGGCGGGCTGCCGAAGGTCACGCTGGCGCTGATCGGCGTGGTGCTGGCGGTCGGCGGCTTCGTCGGCGGCATCGCGGTCGGCAAGTCCAACACCGACTCGACCAAGACCACCAACAACGCCGCGACCGGGACCGGGGCCAACCGGGCCCGCGGCTTCGGCAACGGGCAGTACGGCGGCACCAACGGGCCGTCCGGCGCGCCCAGCGGCGCGAACGGCCAGTTCGGCCGGGGCGGCACGGTCACCGGCAAGGTGACCGCGGTGAACGGCAGCACGCTGACCATCACCGACTCCACCGGCAAGCAGGTGACGGTCGACACCGACGGCCAGACCACCATCACCATCGGCAAGACCGGCGCGCTGTCGGACCTGGCCGACGGGTCGGAGGTGACGGTGATCGGGACTCCGGACAGTAGCGGCAAGATCACCGCGCGTTCGGTGCTGAGCGGCATCAGCAACTTCGGCGGGTTCGGCGGGGGCCGGGGCGCCCGCACCCCCTCGGCGTCGGCGTCTTCGCCTGGTGGGTCAAACGGGTGATACTGGACGGGATGGACACCCGAGAATCCCGCAGCCTGCTGGTCGTCGACGACGACACCGAGATCCGTGACGCGGTGGCCCGGGCGTTCCGCCTGCAGGGCTACCGCGTCCGCACCGCCTCCGGGGGCCTGGCGGCCCTGGAGCAGATCGCCGCCGAGGCCCCGGACGCGATCGTGCTGGACGTGATGATGCCCGAGCTGGACGGGGTGGAGGTGTGCCGGCGCCTGCGCGGCGTCGGCGACCACACCCCGGTCCTGCTGCTGACCGCGCGCGACGCGGTCGGCGACCGGGTGGCCGGGCTCGACGCCGGCGCGGACGACTACCTGGTGAAGCCGTTCGCGCTGGCCGAGCTGCACGCCCGGGTGCGGGCGCTGCTGCGGCGCGCGGAGTACGAGCCGCTGCCGGAGTCCGAGCGGCTGGTGTTCGAGGACCTGGAGCTGGATCCGGAGTCCCGGCTGGCCTACCGGGCCGGACGCTCGATCGAGCTGACCCGGACCGAGTTCGCGCTGCTGGAGCTCCTGATGCGGAACAGCGGGCGGGTGCTGCCGCGGGAGGTGATCTCCGACCGGATCTGGGGCTACGAGCTCGGGCCGGAGTCCAACTCGCTGGAGGTGTTCGTCTCGTGCATCCGGCGCAAGACCGAGGCCGGGGGCGAGCCCCGGCTGCTGCAGACCGTGCGCGGGTTCGGGTACACGCTGCGGGTGCCGGCGTGAGCTGGGCGCTGCTGCGGCGGGCGCGGCGGGCTGTGGCCGGTGCGGGTGCGGGTGTGGGTGCGGTGGTCGGGGCAGGTGCGGGGGCGGGTGCGGGTGCGGTGGTCGCGGCAGGTGCGGGGGCGGGTGCCGGGGTCGGCGCGGGTGCGGGGGCGGGTGCCGGTGCGGTGGTCGGGGCGACGCCGTTCGAGACGGCGTCCTTCCAGGCGTGGCCGCGCGAGGCGCCGCCGCTGCTGACGCCGCCGTACGTCGCCGCCCCGAGTCCGAACGTGAGCCCGCTCCCGGGCGCCGGGGGCGACGGCGGTACCGGCGACAGCGGTACCGGCACCCCCGTGCGCCGCCGGCTCAGCTTCTCGGTGTGGCGCCGTCTCCCGTTGCGCGCGCGCCTGGCCCTGGCCGCGTCGGTCGCGGTGGCCGCGGGCGTCAGCGGCGGCGTGGCGTTCGCCTACCTGGCGGTGCGGCACGAACTTATCCAGCACATGGACGAGGGCCTGCACAGCCAGGGCGAGCGGATGCAGAACAGCCTGCAGCGCGGGTACCTGCACCCGTTCCCGGACCGCACCGCGCTGTACGGCGAGCTCCAGGGCAAATGGCAGCTGATCGACAGCAACGGCACGGCGCTGACCGTCAAGCAGGTCAGCGAGCGGGTCGCGATAATCGTCCCGGCCGACCAGCGGATAATGCCGATCTCCCCCACGGACGCCGCGGTGGCCGCCGGGGACGAGACCGACCACGTCTCCTCGGCCCACATGGGCGGCGACCACCTGCGGATCCTGACCTTGCCGATCGGCAACAACCGCGCGGTGCAGATCGGGTTCTCGCTGTCCGGCGTGGACCGCCAGCTGTCCACCCTGGGCTGGGAGATGTTCGGCGCGGCCTCGGCCGGCATCGTGCTGGCCGCCGGGCTGGGCTGGCTGGTGACCCGCAGCGCGCTGCGGCCGGTGGCCGAGCTGACCGGCGCCGCCGAGCGCATCGCCGCCACCCACGACCTGGCGCACCGGATCCCGGACGCCCGCCCCGGCGAGTCCCGCGACGAACTGCGCCGCCTGGCCGCCAGCTTCAACTCGATGCTCGACGCGGTGCAGGAGGCCACCGACCGCCAGCGACAGCTGGTCGCCGACGCCTCCCACGAGCTGCGCACTCCGCTGACCGCGCTGCGCACCAACGTCGAGGTGCTGGCCAACGCCCCGCGCCTGGACCCGGAGGACCGCGAGGCCCTGGTGAGCAGCATCATGAACGGCCTGGACGACCTGACCGCGCTGGTGACCGACACCGTAGAGCTGGCCCGCGGCGAGGAACAGGCCGACCACTTCGAGGAGCAGCGCTTCGACCTGCTGGTGCAACGCTGCGTCGACCGCGCCGCCGCCCACTGGCCGAAGGCGGTGTTCCGCGCCGACCTGACCGAATGCGACGTCGTCGGCGTCTCCGACCGCCTGGCCAAGGCCGTCCGCAACCTCCTCGACAACGCCGCGAAGTTCTCCCCCGACGGCGGCCTGGTAGAGGTCGGCGTGACCGCCCACCGCCACGACGTGACCCTGACCATCCGCGACCACGGCCCCGGCATCCCCACCGAGGACCTGCCCCGCGTCTTCGACCGCTTCTACCGCGCGGCCAGCGCCCGCGGCCTCCCCGGCTCCGGCCTCGGCCTGGCCATCGTGGCCCAAGTGGCCGCCGGCCACGGCGGCACGGTCAGCGTGGCGGCGGCACGGGGCGGCGGCGCGGAGTTCACGGTGACGCTGCCCAGGGCGGCGGCGGAGGTCTGAGGCGGGGGGTGTCGGCTGTCGAGGTGTCGGCTGTCGGGATCTTGGGTGTCGGGATCTCGGGTGTCGGCAGCCGACGTTAGGGTCGCGCGCATGGAGCATGGTCAGCGATCGTGGCTGCGGCGGAGGCGTTGACACGAGGAGGCTTCCAAGCTTTCGTCACCACCTGCGATGACCGCGCTTTCGCCGACCTGACTCCGGCCGAGGTCATGGAGCACCTGCCCAACTACCACTGGCACAAAGTCCTGTTCCTGGTCGACGCCGTCACGATTCGGCATCCCGAGCATCCACTGGCGCAGACCCGGACGGCATCGTGCGTCTCTACTGAGCCGCCCTACCAACGCCAAGCACCTCGTAGACCAGCTCCCGCCCCGCTCGCGTCCACACCACGTCCTCGCCGACGTCCCACCAGCCCTGCTCCCGCAGTGCGTAGCGGGAGATCTTCTCGGTCGCGGTGGTGATCAGTGTGTCGGTGACGCGGACGAAGCGCGGGGCCATCTTGGTGCCCAGATCTGCTTGCGCCGTCAGGAAATCCGCGAAGGCGCGGGGATCGAACCCAGCACCCTGGTTCAGGACCAGGGAGCACATCACAGCGTCCCCTGAGACCTCGTCGGGCACCGCATAGGCCGCCACCCCGGACACCGGCTCCCAGCGCGCCAGGATGGCCTCCAGGAGCGCTACGGACAGGTTCTCGCCGTCGACGCGCATGCGGTCGGCCTTGCGGGCGGCGAAGTACAGCCAGCCGGCGCTGTCCGCGTAGAAGAGATCCCCGCTGTGGTAGCGGCCCTCGGTGAAGCGTTCGGCGTCGGCTTCGGGGTTCTTCCAGTAGCCGGTGAAGGCGCCGGGGCCGGTGCGGACCAGTTCGCCGATCGCGGCGGCGCCGTTGAGGAGGCGGCCGGCCGGGTCGAAGGCGCCCGGCGGGCAGGGGGCGCCGGTCTCGGTGTCGAGGACGGACAGGGTCGGGTCGGTGCGGCCGACGGCTGTGCCGCGGGCCAGGACGGCGGCGGGGAAGGTGCGGGGCGCCACGATGTTGATGCCGCCCTCGGAGGCGCCGTAGCCCTCGGACAGGGGGCAGCCGAAGCGGCGCTCGAAGCGGTCGCGGTCCACCGGGCCGGCCTCGGTGCCGAAGCCAGCGCGCAGGGTGTTGCGGGCGTCGTCGGGGTGCTCGGGGGTGGCCAGGATGTAGGAGACGGCGCGGCCGACGTAGGTGAAGTACGTGGCCTGATAGGCGCGGACGTCGGGCAGGAAGCCGGAGGCCGAGAAGCGGTCGCGCAGGGCCACGGCGGCGCCGGCCACCAGGGCCGGACCCCAGTTGGCCAGGACGGCGTTGCCGTGGAACATCGGCATCGGGATGTAGCAGACGTCCGACGCCGTCAGCGCGAACCGCTCGGCCATCGCGGCGCCGGAGGCGGCGAGGCGGCCCTGGACACAGGTGACGGCCTTCGGCGCGCCCGTGGACCCGGACGTGAAGTACAGCAGCATCCGGGTCTCGTCGGTGATCGGCGCGACCGGGTCGACGTCCTCGGGTCCGACGCCGCGGAACGGCGCCAGCGCCTCGGCGTAGTCCGGATCGTCGACGACCAGCAGCGGCAGGGCACCGCCGCCCGAACTACCGCCACAACCACCGCCCCGACCGCCGCCCGCCCCACCCCCCAACCCGATCCCCGCCAGCAACGGCAGATACGACCGCGACGTCACCAGCACCTCGCACTCCGCGTGCCGGATGTCGCGCGCCAGCTCCGCGCCCCGCCGCGTGGGGTTGACGCCGACCAGCGCCGCCCCGGCGAGCGCCGCCGCTTCGAGCCAGAACACGAACTCGGCGGTGTTGTCCGCCAGGATCCCGATATGCGGCTCCATGCCGGGCCGGTGCCGCCGCCGGAACAGCGCCGCCCTGCTCGCGGCCGCGGCCGCCGTCTCCGCATGCCGATACCGCACCCCGCCGGGCCCCAGCAGCCCGGTGCCGGCGCGCCGGGCCTGGGCTCCGATCAGCTCCGCGACCGTCACCATGCCGCGTATGGAAGGCCATCCCGCGTGAAGCCGCAAGAGGTTACGCTGAGTAGGTGGACGTGAACGTATCGGCTACGGACAAGGTCCGAGTGACGGTCGACGCCGACCGGTGGGCGGCGGTCAAAGCTGCACGCGGTCGGCGGCGAGACGCGGGTGGAGAAGCTGACGTGGACCGCCTCGACGACGAGCATCGGACCTCCGTCATGACTTCCGCGACCCCGGTGGCCCCTGCGACACTGGGGGCGCCCGAGCCCCGAGGGACGTGGTCCGCACCACGGCTCCCGGTCCGCCGGGCCCCCGGGGTAGGGATAACCGGGGGTTGAAGTTCCCGGGCCGCACCGTGGGCCGGACGGCCATGATCGGCAAGACTCTCTCCCATGAAGCGTTTCCTGTTGAGCCCGTTCGCCGCGCGGACTTGGCGCCAGTACCTCTACGCCCTCGTGTCCGCGCCCCTGGGCCTGGCGGGATTCGTCTACGTCGTCGCGACGCTGGCCGTCGGCGGCGCGCTGAGCTTCACGTTCGTCGGACTGCCGCTGATCGCCCTGGCGATCTTCCTGGCCCGCCACTACGCCCGGTTCCAGCGCCTGCTGGCCCGGGGCCTGCTGGGCGCCGAGATCGAGGCCCCTCCGCCGAACCAGCGCTGGGCGGCCTCGCACGGCGTGCTGGCCAAGCTCGGCGCGGCGCTGGGCGACCTGCCGGCCTGGCGGTCGCAGGCCTATCTGCTGGTGCGCTTCCCGCTGGCCATCGCCTACACCCTGACCCTGGCCTTCGGCGTGGTCGAGGCGGTCACGCTGATCACTTACCCGATCTGGTGGTCGATCTTCGACATCCAGAACACGGACAGCAAGGGCGTCGTGCACCACTCGGCCCTGCAGATCGGCGACGGCTTCTACTTCGACAACCTCTCCCGGGCCCTGCTGCTGACCGCGGTCGGCCTGGTCTGGCTGTACGCCGGGGTGTGGATCCTGAAGGCCCTGCTCCGGCTCGACAAGCTCCTGATGACCGCGCTGCTGGGCCCGACCCGGGGCGAGCGCCGGGTGGAGGAGCTGACCGTGAGCCGGGCGCACGCGGTCGACGACTCGGCGGCCGCGCTGCGCCGGATCGAGCGCGACCTGCACGACGGGGCGCAGGCGCAGCTGGTGGCGCTGGCGATGCAGCTGGGCGAGGCGAAGGAGAACCTGGACGCCTCCGGGCCCGGGGGCGAGGCGCTGGACCTGGCCGAGACCAGGGCCCTGATCGACAACGCGCACCGCAACGCCAAGCTGGCCATCAACGAGCTGCGGGACCTGGCCCGCGGCATCCACCCGGCGGCGCTGGACAACGGCCTGTCGGACGCCCTGGGCACGCTGGCGGCCCGGTCGGCGATGCCGGTGACGGTGTCGGTGGCGCTGGGCGAGCGGCCCTCGGGCGCGATCGAGACGATCGCCTACTTCTGCGCGGCCGAGCTGCTGACCAACGCGGCCAAGCACGCGGCCCCGACCCGGGCGGCGCTGACGGTGGTGCAGGAGTCGGGCAAGCTGATACTGACCGTGGAGGACGACGGGCGCGGCGGCGCGCGGGTCGGGTACGCCGGGGGCCTGGCGGGCCTGTACGACCGGGTGCGGACGGTGGACGGGTCGCTGGCGGTGGACAGCCCGGTGGGCGGCCCGACCCGGGTCGTGGTGACGCTGCCGATGCGGGTGTGACGCGCGGGGCGGCGACGCGCCGCTGAGCCGACCGGACGCTTCTCCCGGCGGCCGGGCCCTCCGAGGGCCCGGCCG